>JAYUEB010000213.1:0-2030 GCA_043739525.1 Bdellovibrionales bacterium | reverse complement strand
TTGTGACCTATGCAAAAAATCGGCATCCTTTTTATTCTTCTTTTTGCTTTTACAAAAGCTGAAGCGAAGATTTTCGATTTCAAAAATGCAAGCTATGGAGCTTACGTCGGTGGAACTTACGGTCCATCATCGGCAAACGATATGGCCTATGCTGGAGCCGATCAGCAGTCCTCTTTCGATATGAAGGCACAATCCAACTACAGTGCTGAATTTGGATTCCTAGCAAGTACGCGTCGGTTTAATTTTAAAGTTTTTGCTGAATATCTATTTCCAAAACATTTGACGAATGTGACAGCGAGCAATTCTTCAGGCACGGCGGTTTATAATTTGGATACGGATGTGACCGTTGTTATTCCGGGTGGGGGAATTGAATATGCAATGAAAGTTGGAAATACTTGGCGTTGGCTTTTGGGTGGTGGTTTTGGCTATGCAATTGCAACCATGGATAACAAATATACCTTTACAACTGCTGGCCAGTCTTATGGTCTTAGTAATTTTGAAGAAAATGCAACTTCAACTTCTTCGATGTACATGGGTTACACCTCTCTTGAATTTCAATTCACAGAAATTGGGACGATGATGTTAACCGCCGGTTACCGATACTTACGCTTTAATAGTTTTAGTAGCACTTCGAATGTCACAGGATTTAGTGGTAGCGAAGCTTCGGGTTCAACCCTGACTAATCAAGACGGCTCAAACCGTACAATGAATTTGAGTGGGCCCTATGCCGGGGTTACGTTTCGATTTTATTTTTATTGATCTCAATTTTTAGGATTAATTGATCGTACTATGAAAAAAGTTAAATTGAGTCTGAGTCGGTTTGTGCTTCATATTTTTGTCTTATTCATATCGATATCGGCTTTTTCTAGTAACCAGACAATCTTTTTAAGCGGTTTTGATAATTTGGATGGATTTCAGAACGAAACAAACCTTGGCTATAAAACAAACGTCGAATTGAATCGCGATGTATTTGCAGCGGTCGGTGCGGGAGACTGGAAGGTCATTCCAAAAGACCTTCAAACCCAGCTCAGAAGTGCCGGGGATATTGATGCGATTTTTCATAAATCAAGTCAGAAATTAAATGCGAATAATGGAGACACAACACTCATCTTTATCGACGATCATGGCTACCCTGCAAAGGATCCAAATAATCTAAAAACAGGAGGCTTCAACTTAGACAGCCCAGATCGAAAAGCATTTCTGCCCAATCCCCCTGAATTGAGTTTTGCTGAACTAGAAGACATTATTAAAAAAAACTATCCGAATCAGAAGATCAAGATAGTTTGTAAATCATGTTATTGCGGAGGAATTCACGAGATCGCAATGTCGATGAATAATGTTTGTGCGGCAACCGCTGTTGACTCGAACTCTCCGATTAAAATACCAGATTGGTCCTCATCTGCTTATTCTCAGTCTTTTTGGATTTCTTTAGCAGCTGCGCACAAGTATGGAGATGAACCCGGTAATCTTCGCACGGCCCACTATCAAGGACTCATTTCAAACGGAAAAGATAACGATTATCGAGGAATACTTTCGTCCGAAGCTTACGTCGACAAAATCTTGAAGCAAGGTCAATATGATCCGCAGGCAATTGAAGATACAGCGAGCAATCGAAATTGGAAAAAATATTTCACAGCGAGTTTCTCTCAGACTTTACCGCTTGGTTTTAAGAGTGAATTTAATGATCCGAAACCCTGTGATGCAACGACTGTTTTTGGTAAGCAACTTTCAGACATCACAAATGTACTTAAGGATATATCAGTTCAGGCCCAGCTGAGCCCGAGTTTTGACTCAAAAGATTTTTCACCTCGAGTGAAGTCCGACTTTATCAAATTGACAAAAGAATTTCAGAGTTGGGTGAGTCAACTCTCGGACGGCTCAAAGCAAGCCTTTCAAAACCGCAGCTTTACTCATTACACATCTTTAGAAAATGATAGCTATAAAATTTATCTCAAAGCCCAACAAGACGAAATGGTGAAATATTATATGCTCTTTAAAAGATATGATTCGATTTCTAAGTTTTTGCGAGT
>JAYUEB010000212.1:0-6156 GCA_043739525.1 Bdellovibrionales bacterium | reverse complement strand
GAAATCAATTTGTCCACGACAAACTTTAATTCTTAAAGCGTTCGGTGTGATTCCTAAAAATCGGGCTGCCTCCGCAGAAGTCAACCACTCTCCAACTTTTCAAAGAACGAAGGCTCCGAATTTTCAGAGCCCTTTATACTAAAGAGTTTCATACAACTCCGAAAAAAAATCAAGTCGTAAACGACAAGAAACTCTTAGAGAGACTAGCTCTTAAGAGTTTTTAACTTCGTTATTTTCGATTTGATTTTCAATATAGAGTGCATCATTTGCGCCTTGATTGCGCTGATTATTTTCTCTCTTTTTAAGAGAGGCCTTCATTTTTTCAATAGGCTTACGCTTGATCATTAATTCTTCTAGCGTGAGCGCAACGCCGCTGCGTTTCGCTTGCCTGACTTTCTCGATGGCGCGATTTATCCAGCGCATTTCATCGTAGTGTTCGGCTCCCAGCAATTTCATTTCCATTTCCGACAGGCTCCCGTCGTGATGGCGAATTAAAAAGTTTGCCAAATCACTTTTAGAGAACTTAATCATACCGTCATACCTTTGATTGAGGCAATCAAGCCAACGGTCAAGCTTGTCGCGCTCCTCACGCTTTAAGATGATTCTGTCAACGGCGTCAGTTTGTGAGATGGTCACCTCATCCGCCGCAGTCTTAGTTTTCAATTTGCCCATGTAGCACCTCGATCAATCAGGTACTTCCAGTGTCCGCCTGTCATTGTGAGACCATCGTCTTCAATCTTATCGGGAATCCAAATTTTTCGCACGACAGGTTTTGTAAGTTTTGGAGCAGCTTCGGTATTTTCTTTTACATTTTTATCATTAGAATTTTTTTGAGCTGTCTGACAAGAAATTATTAACAAGCATATTGAAATCAATAATGCAGATCGAATCATTAAGACCTCCTAAGTCTAAAGTTAAAATCCAAACGGAAATTTTTTTGTTTGGTGGTGGCGAGATACAGAATGACATTGGGAGCAGCATTGAATGCGGCTATTTGGCTGCGCGATTGTGATATAGGGCTAGAATGTTAGGAAATCGGAAAAGACATGAAAATGCTCAAGTTGTCGAAACCCAAGGACTTTTCTTTTTTGAGAAGAACAACTCTTTCAATTCTCCTAGGGTGGGTCTAGGGGGCTCCTTGGGTAGGCCTTGGGGGACCCTTTGGAGGTAGATGTCGCGGATTTTTTTATTTTTTTCACGTCCAGAACGAGTCACACAATCCCACCCTAAATTTTTGAAATCATCCAGGAGCACAAAATGATAAATTTCCATTCGCCGCAATTTCAAACTCAAGAGATGTTCAAAGATTCTCTCCATAAGTCTCACTCCATCACAAAGCCAAAATACGACGTCTATTTTTGAATCAATTCCATCAAAATAATGGGCAGATTTTGTGTAGCGAAGAAAGGGTTTGAGATGCAAATCTACCTCGAATCCAAAAACAGAATCGGATTTCTCATTTTTGATTCGAGTAAATCCGTCTGGGATATGATCTCTAGATTTTGGCACCCAATCCGGTAAAAGGCTATCCTCACAGCATTGAAGATCCTGCTCCGTAAGAAACTCAACATCACTACTTGGGTATATGGCCAATTCTCCCATTTGAAAAGCCGTTCCCAAATAGTCGTGGGTTACACTTTGTGCCGCAAATCGATCCTCTTTCAAAAATCCCAAGTCATATTGGAGATAGCCAAATCCCTTTTTTGAAAGCTGAAGTACAGAAAAATCAAGTCCAGCGCCATCCCGCTCAATCAAATATCCTTCGTGAATAAGCCGTCTGATTTTTTCGTAAAAACTCCAAGACGACAAATCTTTGAAGAATAGTCTTTTTGCCAAATTATAGTTTAGAACCTTCCACTTCCATACCCCTTTAAGTAGCTGAACTTCAGACTTCGGTATTTTTCTCATTTGTTTTTGAGTTGAGCGAGATCTTTTCCGTTTCCTCGGAATGGGTTTTATCTTGCTTCCAGTATCCGTCAATTTTATTTCTGACATCGTTTACCTCCTCTTCCGTTAAAAGTGGGGCTTGCACTTCTACAAAGTCTAATCCATGCTTCCAAATAGCCCGTCCTTTGTAGGCTTTGTTCAAATCCGCTGCTCGAGAGTTACCTAAAACAATTGTGCTTTGGGTGAAGTGGCTAACAGCGAAGCACAAAACCCCTGATAAATTAGCTTTTATCGTAGGGTCTAGATTTTTTGCGTCCGGCTTTTGAACTCCAATCACCAGATTGATTCCGACGGCGCGCCCCATTCTTGCAATTCGATTCAAAGTGGAATTGACCTCTACCATTTCGGTATTGGCTTTTCCTTTAAAAGTCGGCATAAGTTCAGCAACTTCATCGACCACAACCACAATACGTTTTTCTTTAGCGCCTTTGCGAAATGAACTTTTATTATACATTTCTAGGTTTCGGGCTTTGGCTTGTTGAAACGCCTTCATGCGGTCGTCGAGAATTCGTTTTACAGAATTCATTTTTTGCGCAGCCTCTGAAATGTCGTCAATACAGTGCATGTTACTAAAGCCAGAGAAGACTTGATTCTCCATTCCTGATTTAAAGTCGAGATAATAAATTTCTAAGTCTTCGTTGTTTGCGAGCAAGATCGTTAGCATCGCTCTGACAAACGTGGATTTACCAGCACCGGACTCACCAGCAATTAAAAAATGCGAAATGTCTTTTAGATTTGCCTTGATCTCCCCTCGACAACTTTGACCTATAGGAAACGAGAAATCTTTGTACGCAAGCATGTTGTCTAGAATCCAAAGCTCAGGCATCTCAACCGTTGTGTAAATGACGGCCACAAATTCTTTGTTGTTTTTTGGATTCTCCATTTTGGTAATATGCACATTGAGGTTGCTCTCAAGATGAGCTTTTGAAGAAATGAATGACGAGAGCGGGAGGCCGCCAGCTCGCAAAGTCAATTTTCTTCCGAACTCATCAATAGGATAATCAGAATGAAACTTTGGCCGCTCTTTGAGTTTTGTTTCAAGGCCCGCATTTATACATGCAATATCCAGCTTTCTTGTCGTCACTATACGCTGGAAAAGCCGATAGATTCCCCACCCATAAAATCCAAACAACAACGACAGTAAGCCAAACCAATCGCGAAACTTTCCGGCTGGAATAAGTAATCTTGTTTTGTGAAAAAGAGAAAATATTCGGGCGTCTAAATAAATGAGTAACGAGCCACTTAATGCAATGCCGACGATAAGGCAGAAATATGTCGGGACCGCCTTCGTCATGAAGCCAATTACGATCTCTCTATTTACATCAAATAAAATGACCTTAAAAAAGCAAAATAGATTCTTAACGTAAACAAACAGGTCGGGTTTGTGTTGAATCTTTTGATCTTGATTCAATAGTACCTCCAAAAAAAATTGCCCCAGACGAGTTGGGGGAAATGAGTTATATATAAAAATTTTGTTTGCCTAGAGTGATTTGACATTCTTCAAACAATTCGAAATGATCTAAATATGTCAAATTGGCTTCAATTTAAGACTCTATTCTTACTAATCGCCTTCGGATTTTCAGTAGGTAATGCGTCTCAAAATACAGACGATTGGTACAAATGCAAAACTGCTGTTGATTGTGAAATCGTAAAGGCGAATTGCGGTGTTGAGTGGACAGCAAATAAAAAATTTGTGGAACAATCTCGTAAAAATCCACCGCGAACCGATGGGCCGTGCAAAAAGCCTCTTGAAGATCATCCGGCAAACACTTTTTCAATTTGTGTGAACAATAAATGTCAACTATACCCACCAGGCACATATTCGGGGGGTAGATCAATTAGTAAAGATAAATGCGTGGTTTCATCTTGTTGGGGCCATCTCGGTTGCAATTATTTGACTTGCACAAGTGCCGACGGATCAAACTTTACTGAGTACGCTCAGTAGGTATCAGATCACGCGGCTAGCTGCTACGAGCAACGCGTTCGCTTGTAACTTGATTATAGAGACCGTTCTCAATGGGCCATTTTTCGGCCTCGTAGCGACTCCGAAAATGTTTAAGCGTAACATCAGCAATTTGAGTCAGGCGCTCATTGGGATGAGTACCAATCTGAATGGCAGAAGCCACATCGAGATAAGACCCATCATCTTGAGGATAGCAGGGTGTAACGAGAACCTTAAAAATAGCAGTAGAATTGAGTGTTTCATCTCTAGCGAGAGTTTCTACGACATAGAGTAAACTCATCAACCGCTTGCCAACCTTGTGCTCGGTAGCTTCTTCGAGCGAGCGCCCACGGGCCTGAGAAAGAGCGGTTTCACTCACGGCGATCAAAGAAGAAATAGCCTTCTGACTGCAATCGCCTAAGTATCCCGAAATTCTATCAACGACTTGTCCGACTTTAAGATTGAGATTGCTCATAGAGCCTCCACTTAAATATATTATCGGCTTTTCTTTAAGTTTAGTCAAGGCATACTTACATAAAATAGCCATAATTATTTAAGTGTAAATAGCTAAATTATTGATATGATAGGGAAAATGCAAAAAGCTGTATTTTCTAAGATATTTTCTGAAAAAATCCGAGGGTTTGTGCCTGCCCGTAGGGACGATATAATGAAGGCGGTTGCACGTGTTCTTGTTGACCCAAACCACACTAATTATCATCGCCCAAAACTCAAACCCTTCAAGCAAGAACACCCTTCTGATAAGACCTTAACCATTTTTTTTGCGATTCCCTCAAAGCCGGTGGGGCGAGTGTTTTTCGTGTGGGTTAATGATGATCGCCACCCGCACGATACGCATAAAAATTTTGGCGACGACCCTTGCGTGAAAGAATTTATCAGATTACGTGACGGCAAACTTTTGGAAGAATACGCAACGGATATTCACGAGGGCAAATTCACTGTCACGCCAAGAGCGGCTTCACCAAGTTTCATGAAATTTGAAAAGTATGGCGCTTCGGTTTTTGCCAATGTCAGTTACGATGGAACCACCTATTTTACTATGGCCGTGAATTCAATGAACTCCCCCAACCAGCTTTTTGACCACTATGGGCTTTTCATTGCCAAATTGAGAGACAACTTTCTTTCTCTAAAGCAGCCTTTTGAGTTCCGAGTACCACCTGGAGATATCGCGTTTCAAAGCTTACTTCAAAATCACACAAATCCAGGGGAGTGGAATCAGACCAACGCTGGCGGAATGGATATTTGGTCAGTCAGGTAATCTTCCTCATTTTGATAATCTTTAGCATCACAAAAAAGCGAATCAATGGTGTGGTCAAATCCTATTCGCTGCAATGGACGATTAATTTTTCCCCGTAACCTCATCAAAAATCACAAGCACCGAAGTAGAATGGGCCACCTCAACTCGGTTGTCAGATGACTTCATTTTTTCAAGCATGTCTTTTCCAAGTTCGCTGGTTGAAGTAGTAACTCCACTTAAGGCCGCATCACGCACAGACGGTCTGTGGCTCTGACCAAAACCGAGATTTGTTTCTTCTCTCATACCGTCGGCCATACCACCTAAGAAAATTAATCCCGCACTAGCCGCGAGCTTAAAGGCATAGTCCGAAATTTTTTTACCTTTTACGCCGATGATGCGATCCCCTTGATCGTATGCCAATGCTTTAATCTTCACGGTCGACTTATCCGGCAAAATGGCTTTCGAGAAATCAATAAACAACCTGTCATCACTGGACGTGCCTGCCCCGAGAAGCACTGTTCTCGCTGGTAAGAAAACATCTCCTTCAGCTTTCAATGCCTCGGTGAGCGATGCCTTCACCATTCCGTTTGTACCACCGCTTATAAGAGTGACTAAGACCTCCGAGCCTGGCGGAATCGCTTGATGATCGCCCAAATTGATTTCTTTGATCCGCTCAATGGCGGGAGCTTGTCGCTGCCTAGCGGTTGCAACCTCACGAGCTCTTGATTTTTCGTCCTGAAAATCTCTTTCGCGGTTCATGACTTGAGGAACATAGGTCGCAAGTGACGGCGGCCTCAAATCTTGCGGCACAAAAATGATCTCTGCTGTTCTCTTGATTGATGGTTTATAAAGAGATGAACTCTGGAGAACCAAAATCAAAAGCCCAAGAGTCCAAACAGCAAATTGCAAAAAACGATTTGAGACTTTCGCTTTTCGACCTTCTGTAATCATGAGCCATGATTTTGCTCGCCAAGACCTATTGGATTCCGAAATTTCAGGTTCAATCATTTGA
>JAYUEB010000211.1:0-6165 GCA_043739525.1 Bdellovibrionales bacterium | reverse complement strand
ACAAATGGTGGCTCCGGGGAGAATCGAACTCCCACGTCCTTGCGGACACTGGATTTTGAGTCCAGCGCGTCTACCAATTCCACCACAGAGCCATTTTTTTTGTGTGAAGAAAAGAAAGTTATTTCTAAACAAGTGCCGCTTCTAACTCAAGAAGAAAATTCAAAGTACTTTGCTATTTTTTCATTTGAACTCGAGATTTGCTTGTCGTTATTACAAGTAAAAAAATAGCTAATATCAGCTACTTAGACTGATAATTGGCAGGGAGGGCTCTGAATCGTCCCTTTCATATGAGGCTGAGCTGCTTCCAAGTTGCTAAAAATCATCATAAATCAGCTACTTAAGTTTGTACCTAAGGTGCCTAAGTTTGCGGCACGACGCTTGCTATAGTTCCTTGCGATTCAATTCAAGCTCTTTGATGAGCTAAAAGCTTTGCCTCAAGGGAGAAGGATTTATGAAAAAACCTTATTTGATTTTAAGCGTGCTTTTACTTGCAAGTTTAAGCGTGACTGCGATGGCGCAGACAGATTCTCAAGTTGCTTCGCCTTCGGCTCGTACGAAAAAGAAAATTGTAAAATACAATGAGTCGACAAATGAAGTTGTTGAGGTTTCTCCTCAGGAAAGCTCGGCTCCCGTTTACATCGTGAACAGTCCTAAATATGAACAGCAAAAAGTGGCGGCAGTTCAGCCTAGCGTTCAAGAACAACCTACGACAGTGATCGAAGCAAGTTCTTTGAAAGAATCAAAAGCCGATCAACTTCGCAAATCACGTCAGGATATGGAAGTTCAAACTGAACAAAAAATCGTTGAGAAATTAGAAGAAGCTCGTATCCAAGACGAAAAAGCTCGTGCGGATCGTTTGTTCGGTGCTTCACTTGCGGCTCCTATTCTTGCTCCAACACCTGCTCCGACTCCAGCTCCTGAATTAGCTCCTCCACCTCCGGCTCCTCAAGCGGCTCAGCAACCACCGGTTGTTATTGTTCAAAAGCAAGAAGTAGTAGAAGAAGAGCCGGTAGAAGCTCCAGCAACAATCAAAGCTGAAGCGAAAAAAATCGATGAAGTGAAAGTCGATCAAGAGCCAAAATCAGCTTACTACATTGGCGGTTTGGTTGGAGTATCTGAGTATCCAGATGCACAAAATGTTCGCGGTACAGGTTCGGGCGGATTTACAATCGGTACGATCACTCCAGACGGATGGGTAGCTGAAGGTAACTTCATGTACTCAACTTACGATCTTGAAGTGATGAATCCATATGTGAGTTATGCAACACCACCATTTAAAGGTGTGACTCAGTACGACTTCTCAGTTGGTGCTAAATATCAATTCTTAAGTGGAAAACTACGTCCTAGCGTTGGAGTTTTGGCTGCCTACGACTACCGTAAGTATGTTGATAAACAATATGGTTATGTGACCACAGATTCTGCTGCTACGAATGCACTTGACGTTGGTTTGTCTGCAGGTATTGATTTGATGATTACAAAATCATTTTCTCTCGGCATCGACTTTAAATATCTAACAAATATTGCATACAACACAAACTCGAACTACCAACAATCTTTTGTGAATACAGCGTATTCACAGCCAGGTACACCACTTGAGAAGATGGATTACTATACGGCAACTCTTGCTGGCAAAATCTTGTTCTAAGCGCATCTGAAAATTAAGTTCGTTTTAAGAGGCTCCTGCACGGGGCCTTTTCTTTTTGTGAAATCTTTGAGACACTTTCATTCTATGAAGATTTCAGCAATCATTTTTAGTTTTTTTGTAAGTCTCTCGGCTATTGCGGCTGTCGGAACTCAAGACCGTATAGTCTCTAAAATTGTGGGCGAACTTGGAGCCAGCAAATATTTTTTGACGAGTCGAGAAGTTCAAATCAATCACTTTCTCGGCCAGCTTTTGAGCCAAATGAATGGATCAAAAAAACCAGCAAAGGTGATTAATATTTCAGATAAAGATTTTCCGAACCAAACAAGCGATGTCTTACTTGAATGGGCCATCTACAAAGACGCTCTCGATTTTGAGAGCAATTTGAAGTCAACCGACATTCAAAAAGAGCTTAAGTATGTTCAGGAAAATGCAAAGTCCTCGAGTGCTTGGCAAGGACTTGAAGTTTCACTAGAGGAGCTCAAGCAGGTTTTAGAGCGAAAAGTTTTAGTTCTTAAATTTATGCAACTCAAATCGGATTCATCCAAAATTCCGGTTTCGGATGCTGAAGCTGAGATTTATTTTCAGAAAAATAGAAGTAAGTTCGGAAGCCTTCCTTTTGAATCTTTTCGCGAGAATATTAAAAGTTTTTTACAAAATGCCCAGACCGAACAAAGACTCAAAAACTGGTACGAGGTTCTCAATCGAAAATACAAAGTTCGAAACTTCATAGCGGGGTAGTTATTTACTTTGCTGAGTTGAACCAGAGCGACGCGCAAGCGATTGAAAAATTAATTCAAGAACTGGATACTCCCGGGGCTCCACATTGGACCCTCGAACAAATTGTTTCGGAGTTAGGCGCGGGGCATTCATTGGGTTTAAGAGATTCGAATGCTTTGTTGGCCTTTATTCTTTACACGCAACCAGCACCTGATACCTTTGAAATCAACTATTTAGCCTGTTCAAAACTCTTGCAGCGAACCGGCCTAATGACTCAGCTATTCCTCGAATTCCTTAAGAGAATTCGTGAATTGGCTGCGAGTGACCATGAGGTTTGGTTAGAAGTGCACGAAAAGAATTTGGTTGCGATGCAGTTTTATCAAAAATTCGCCTTTGAAAAACTCGGCACCCGCCAAAACTATTATTCGGATAAGGGCTCGGCCGTCCTGTATTCCCTCAAAATAACTTGCTAAATTGAGCTCAATTTGCTAGTTTTGTAGCTTATCTATTTTCTTAGGTGCGTAGTTCCTGGCTCTTTTATTTCTCGAGCGGAACACTCTTCAGACGCCCTACAAGTTTTTCCGTAACATTTTTTTTGTTGGAAAGGCCTTCAGTCTGAAGATCGTCTTGTTTTTTTGGTTGGGCTATTTAGAGCATGTTGGGGTGAATATGAAAGACAGTTTTATCGATAAAATCAGAGCTTTGGCTGAAGAAGTAGCGCTTCGTGAAGGATGTCGTGTTTACGATGTTGAATTTTCAGGCGGCGGTGGCAACAGAGTTCTCAGAGTTTACATCGACAATGATAAAGAGGCCGGAGTTTCGATTGACGATTGTTCGAATGTTTCGAAAGGCCTCAATCTTATTTTAGATGTTGAAGATGTCATTCCGGGTGGCAAATACCATCTTGAAGTATCGAGCCCAGGACTTGAGAGAGCTCTCAAGCACACTTGGCATTTTTCGAAAGTGCTTGGAAAACAGGTACTGGTGAAAAGTTTTGCACCGATGCTCGATTTCAATTCTGAGCTTCCACAGTTGGGTAAAGCTAAGCAAGTAAAGGGTTATTTGCTGAGCCAAACTGATGGTGGCATTAAGCTTAACGTCGAACTTGCGGGGAAACCTGCGGAAGTTTACGTCCCATATGTCGAAATTGCGAAAGCAAATGTCGTTTTCGAATATGGAAAGGCGCAACAAAGTTAATTTAAGTTTTGTTTATAAAAGATGGCTCAAGTAGGGTCCCCCTATAACTTGAGCCAAGTAATTTGAACTGTTTAAAGATGAGGGTAACAAATGGCTACGAACAATGTATTTTCTGATTTAAGTCGCATGATTGAAAAAGTGGGCGAGGACAAAGGTATCGACAAACAAATTGTCATCGATGCAGTTATTCAAGGCATGATCGTGGCAGCTCGCAAAAAATACGGCACTTACCGTGACATCGAAGCTCAATACAATGAAGAAACTGGCGAAGTAGAACTTTACGAATTTAAAGAAGTTGTCACTCCAGAGGCTTTCGTTGACGAAGAGATCGAAATTATTTTGGAAGAAGCACGCGCTCTCAATCCAGACATTCAAGTTTCAGATCAAATTGGTATTAAAATGGAGACCAACGATCTTGGCCGTATCGCTGCTCAAATGGCGAAACAGATTATCACTCAAAAAGTGCGTGATGCTGAACGCGATATTATTTTTAACGAATTTGAACAACGTAAAGGTGAGATCGCTTCTGGTATTGCAAGACGTGTTGAGCGTGGCGCGATCGTTGTCGATCTTGGTCGTACAGAGGCTTATATTCCGCCGCGTGAACAAATCCCGGGTGAGCAATATAAACCAGGCGATCGTTTACAAGGTTATATCTCAGACGTGCGCCAAACAACTCGTGGGCCACAGATCATTATGTCTCGTGCAAGCGAACAGTATTTAATTAAACTTTTCGAAATGGAAGTTCCAGAAATTTACGATGGAATCGTGCAAGTGATGGCGGCAGCTCGTGAGCCAGGTGCTCGCGCTAAAATCGCAGTTTACAGCAAAGATTCTTCGGTAGATCCGGTTGGAGCATGTGTCGGCATGAAGGGTTCACGCGTACAAAATATCGTGCAAGAACTGCGCGGCGAAAAAATCGACATCGTTCCTTGGGATGAGGACGTGACTCGTTTTGCTTGTAATGCTTTGGCTCCTGCAGAGATCTCTCGTGTATTCGTAGACGAATCAAACAAAGAGATGGAGATTGTGGTTCCTGACAATCAGTTGTCACTAGCAATCGGTAAACGCGGACAAAACGTCCGTCTTGCTTCAAAGTTAACAGGCTGGAAGTTAGATATTCTCTCTGATTCAAGTGCTGCGACTAAAACAGCAGAAGCGATCTTCAACCTCATGCTCATTCCAAATATGACTGAGACAATGGCGCAAAATATTTTCCAGTCGGGCTTTGGTTCATTCCAAAGCATTTCGGAAGCTTCTCTTGCAGATGTCTCGGCAATTCCGGGATATGATCAAGCAGAGCGAGCTCAGAAGTTAATCGATGATACAAAAGCATTGGTCACGAAATACCAAGCCGAGGGCATGACTGTTCCTGCCGCTCCAGTAAAAGCGACCGAAGTAAAATCAACAGGCGATGCGAAATCGCAAGCTGATCAACGACTCAAAGCTGAGCTTGCTGCTCTGTCTTCTAGCGATAAAGCCGCAGAGACGGAAGCGAACAAGCCTGCTGAAAGCCAAGGGGAGTAAACATAACTGTGAGTCAACTTAAGGTTTTTGAATTTGCGAAAGAAATTGGGATGGAGACTCTCACGCTCATGGATAAAATCCGCGAGTGGAAGTTGCCAGTCAGAAGCCACATGGCCGAACTTGAACCTGATTTGTTAGCAACAATCAAAGAAAAATTAGAAGCCGAAAATGCTTCTAAAAAAGAGACTAAGAAAAAAGTCACAAAGAAAGCGGCTGCTAAATCCGCTGATGATGCAGAAGAAAAACCTGCAAAAAAAGCTTCAGCGAAAGCTGGGGCCAGTAAGGCCGCAGCTCCTAAGGCATTAACAAAAGTTGCTACCAAAGCTGGCGTGACTAAAATGGCAGCTACAAAGGCTTCTCCGCCTGCAAGTCCGGCAAATAAAATCACGATGAAAACCTCTTCGGCTGATAAGGCAATGGGCGCAAAAGCAACAGCCGTAGTAAAGCCTTCTTCGGCAAAAACGGTCATTCGAAAGAAAGCTGACGAAGTTGAAGCGGCTCCGAAAGTCGAAGTAGAAGAAGAAATTGTTGAGCAGCCAGTCGCGGTACCTGAAGTTGTTGAAGCTAAAGCTCCAGTTGAAGTGGCGCCAGTTGTTGTCGCTCCAGTTGAAGTGGCACCTCCAGTTGTTGAGGCGGCTCCTGAAGTTCCGAAAGCTCAACCAACTGAAGAAGAAAAGAAAGCTCCTCCGGGCGTCGCTCGTAAACGTGAAATCGTCATGACGGGAAGCGGTCCTTCAAGCGGAATTAAATCAGAGGCTCCGAAACGAAATATCGTTGGCCGAATGGATTTGAGCCGCGTTCAACCTCAAGGATCTCCTCAAGGGCAACGGCCAAGTGGCCAAGGCCAAGGTAATACGGGAGGAGCGGGTGGACCATCTCGTGCTCCTGTTGGGCAGAGAGCTCTCAGAACGGGTTTCGTTGCGGCAGCATCACCTGTTCCTTTTGAAGATATTGATTCAATAGAGTCTCGCAAAAAATTTGATGATAAAAATGCGAAAAAGAAAATTGGTTTATTAGGTGGAGGCCCGGCTCCTTCGGTGCGTGAGCGCGAAGAAGAAGTGGCGACTTTCTCTCAAACT
>JAYUEB010000210.1:0-2037 GCA_043739525.1 Bdellovibrionales bacterium | reverse complement strand
TTGTTCGCCCAACTGATCTCTACAATTCTAACAAAAATTTATAAAAATAAACATCTAACATGAAAGAGGTTGTGCGATCCAGTTTGCCATTGTGGCCCGAAGCAACCCAGCGTTGGTGGGCCGTGGCAACTGACTCTCCTAAAAACAAAACTTCATAAAGAGCTGCCAACAAACCCGTACGATCCTTCCCAAACTCACAATGTATAAATACCGGCTGCATCTTCGGATCGTTCATGATGTGCAGAGTCTCTTGAATGTATCGATCTTCTGCGCGATTCACTTCAAATGTGCTGAGTGGTTTTGAAACCCAGTTTAAGCCCAAGTTTTCTGAGGTTTTCTTTTCCTGATTGATCACAAAATCCAGTTCTCCTGGCTCGGCGATTCCAACAGCCCGCCCTAAACGTCTAAAATCTCCACCCTGCAAATCAACAATCGTTTTAATGCCAGCGAGTTTCAATGTTCGCAAATCCTGAGGCTGGGGTCTTGCTCCTCGATAGATTTTATCGTTCTCAACAGCGAAAAATTTTGGAATGTCCTGCGCAGCTTTTAGAAGAGCATCCGTTTGAGGGCTTGCTTTGGCGAAATTTAAAGAAAGAAAAGTTAAACCGAAGATCGTAAGAAATTTCATTTTGCCTCCTTGAATAAACTATCGAACCCAATGAACTTTCTGAGTTGCAATCGTCACCGATTCAATCTCAGAGCAAAACTTTTTCATCAAGTCCTCAGCAAAGTCACGCACTGAAATTGAAAAATCACTCAGCGCGCAAGTCTTAACAGGCGTGTTTTCATTTGAAGTATTAACCGCAAAATGAATAAGCCCTGAAACAGGAGATAAAGTGGCGATACTAATACTGAGCTTCCGATCATTCCAAAAGACATCATCGCCTTCTCGTCTCATTTCCGAAGCTTTGGATGGAACTCTCGCCCTCATCATATCTAAACAAAGTGACGCGAGCATTCGCTGCATCAGAACTGCAGAAAATAATGAGGTATCAAATTTCTCGACGATGAAGTGAAGCATTTTGCTCGATCGAATTTCGCTTTTCTCCAAAAAGTCTTCACCGTCCACCATATGTTCAAACGGAATGTCACAAGGCCCTTCCCAAGAGACGATTGAATCTCCAAGCAAAGAATGATCCAGATACGCAAAAAGCGATTTCAGCTGAGTACCATCGTATTTAAACTCGGTCTCAATCCATTTACTTCTCATTTGCCATCCATTTCGTTTTCAACTGATTTTTATGAGCCGCACGAACAAATCTCTGGCAGGACTCACATTTTCCACAAGGAGTCTCGCCTTCAAAATAGCAAGGCCAAACCAGTTCAAAATCCATATCAAGTTCAAAGCCCCTCTTAATGATTTCCGATTTATTGAGACTGGTTGTAAAACATTTAACGACAACTTTATTCGCGGTTGAAAAACTTAAGGCCTCTGTCAATCGCACAAGATACTCTTGCGAATTATCAGGAAATGTTGCCGCTTCCTCGGCATTAAATCCTGGAACGATCCAGCCAGCTCCAAGACTCTCAGCAAAACCAGCTGCTATATTGAGTAAAATTCCATTCCGATTTGGTACCCAAACGGACTTGGCGGTTTGCTGCGAAATTTTCAAATCATCAATTCTCACTTCATTTGTGGGAATCTCGCGGTTTCGGTCAGTCAATGCGGAATTGCCAAAGTGATTCATCCAATCAAGTTGAATCACTCGATGATCGATCTTTAAATGCGAACAAAGTTCTGATGCAAATTTGATTTCTCTTTTTGCCGCTCTTTGTCCGTAATCAAAAGTAAGAGCTAAAACGACATCCGAAGATCGACGAGCCTCATAGAGGTTCACACTCGAATCTAGGCCTGCCGACAAAAGTAGGACCGAGCGCATTTACTTAACCTTAGTTTTCTTGACGGATTTTTTGACCGGCTTATTCGGTGCAGGCTTATTATCCAAACTCAAGCGAATGGCCTTTGCCCGAAGTAAGACCGCCCGACCCAAGACGCCCGCGATGCCACTTTTCTCAGCCAAATCACTTGAAAAATTC
>JAYUEB010000209.1:0-2039 GCA_043739525.1 Bdellovibrionales bacterium | reverse complement strand
GCTCCTTATATTGTCCACTGAGTTTGATCAGATGAGTTTTTGTTTTGATATTCTTTTTCAAAAAGGGGCATGACAGGTTCTTTTGCAGATTTTTTAATAGCCGCATCTAAATCCTGCAATTTTTCTATCACTTCTTTAAAATGAACCAGAGAAGAGTTTTGGACCATCTCCCAATCCACTCGGCGCATGGCCTCTTTTACTTGTGGAGTTGCTCGATTTTGGCCCACTAACAAGGTGATTAGCTGTTGGCTTCTCGCCATGTAATCTGCAAGTCGATAGAGTTTTTGAAGACTCTCTTGCACTTTGAGTCCGCTACCTTCAGCTAGCATTCCTCGAGAAATTGAAATGTCTAATTTCGGAATTTCTTTCTCCACAACTTGAACAGGCTCTGAAACTTTCGTCATGAGAGACTCAATCGCGTCTTCTTTTGCAGATTCAGGAATGACATTTTGTCGAAGCCGTTTCATCTCTTCGTTTTTCGATTGCAAAGAAATTTGCAGCTCTTCGATTTGCTTTTGTGATTGCTCGAGATCGCGTAAGATATTTTGGACAAGATCAGGATGCAGGGCTTTTTCAGTTTGAATCTCTTCAAGTAAATTGGTCTGACGTGTACACCACTCGATGCTAAGTCGGCTGTCTTCCCACAGGACATGAGCCAAAGATTGCCCGAGATAGCTCGGCAAAGATTCAATGGCCGCTTTAAGATATTCTATCACGCGCGGAAATTCGTGAGCTGCGATCGGCAGATCCAAAACTACAGAGCTCTCATTGTGCTTCACATTTGCAACAGGCGGCGGCGGAGAAATAAAATAAGATAAAAATCTTTGTGGCTGCAAGAAAACATCTTGCGGACTCTGAAGCATTCGCAAAACACTGTCGAGCACTCCCCACGCGCGTAGTTCTTTCGACTGATGGCCGACAAGACTGAGCAAGCTCATCTCTTCACTCGCACTTTTGTAATGAGTGGCAATGTGATCTAAAAAGTCTTCCATCTGTTTGGATTTGAGCCAACAAGAAGGGTCCTTCAAAAACTCAATAGGAGGCAGCTCAAACTTTTCATTTAAAGTCCGTTCGAGACGATCCAAATCTTCGCTTTGACGCTCAAGATGGAGCAGGACAGCATGGGAGATTTTGCAGCTAAATAACACGCCTCTTTTTAGCGATTCTCACGAAGCTTGGGAAGCAAAAAACTTAGCTCTTGGAAACTCAATTTGATTGTCTTCGATCTCAGCCATAAATGATGGAATTTCCCCACTTGGCTCTATATGTCCACCAAGTTTGCCGTCCCGCGTTCTGACCAGATGGCCCATTTTATAGATAGGTTTTACAATATAGTTCAAATCCTTGTCCAGGCCCTGAACCTCCGAAATAGCCATGATTCGGCGGGATCCATCAGACAAACGTGAAATTTGGATGACAAGTTCAATTGCGCTCGCGACTGAATAATGAAGCGCTTTTTCAGAAACTTTACCCTCTCCTCCGAGAGCCAGAGATTCGAGTCTTACTAAAGCATCTTCGGGTGTGTTCGCATGAATCGTTCCGAGACAACCTTTGTGACCGGTGTTCATCGCTTGAATCAGTTCCATACCTTCACTGCCGCGCACTTCTCCGACGATGATGCGATCAGGTCTTAAGCGCAAACTACTCTTTAAAAGATCGCGCATATTCACTTCGCCTTTACCCTGAGCATCAGCGGTGCGAGTTTCAAAAAATACGCAGTGTTCGTAATCTATAGAGAGTTCGCTGGCATCTTCAATAACGATAATTCTCTGACCCTTTGGAATACAACTGCACAGCAGTCCCAAAAGAGTTGTTTTACCTGAGCCGGTACCACCACTGATTAAAATATTTTTTCCGAGGAACATACAGATTTGTAAAAATGCCGCCGCATCTGGAGTGATCGCCCCGAGCGCGACATAATCTTTAAATGAAATTTTACTCTGAGTAAATTTGCGAATACTGACGACGGGTCCGTTGGTTCGCGCCATTGGAGGAATCACCGCATGAATACGAGATTTATCTGGCAAACGAGCATCGAG
>JAYUEB010000208.1:0-2039 GCA_043739525.1 Bdellovibrionales bacterium | reverse complement strand
ATACTTCTAATTGGACGGTGAATGTTCTTTCGCCAAGCAATTCAAATGCATCACGATTTCACATGTTCGATACGGGTGAGATATTTCTATTTTCCTCAACAACACCAACAAATTCGGCACTTCAATATTATCCCTTTTTTGAACATATTATTTCTTTGGCGCCTAATGGTTCGGGTTATGATTTTAGTAAAAAGAATTTTGGTGATGATTCGTCTTTTCAAAATTACTATACTCTTTCAGATAATAACTTTGCTGTTATTGCAACCTCGACTGAGACGAACGCTTTCAATCTCAATTTTCTCTATAACTCAAAAACGGGCGTGTTGAATCAATTAACGAATCTCGATTATGATCCTAGCTTAGGGAATAATCAGAGAAGTGAATCGCAAATCGAAACGCCTCAATTTTCTTCAAATGGTCATCTCATCTATGGAGTCATGCCTTATAATTCGGGATTTTTGCCCGGGTACATAAGAGATTTTGATCCGACGACCGCAAAGAGTTTTGATTTTGGTAAAAGCTTTTTTTATAGCCTGCTTCCTCGGACAAATAAAGTTTTGTATCCTGCAGATAGTTTAGTTCCAAATCAGACTTCATTTCAGATTTATGATATGAATACGCACTCAAGTAAGGCCGTCGTCCTAAAGACAGATTCTTGTCAGGGGCTCGGGGATCCTCTTGCTGTCTTCAATGATGAGCAATCAGTTGTCGTTACATTAAGGTGCAATGACGGAAGTGAAAATGATTTGGCGATGGTTTCTCTCAAGGATAACAGCTTCAAAATTTTTGCAAAAAACAAAGCAATTGTCTGGACCTCTGATGATCGTAGATGGGTTCTCTTGGGATCTTTCCTACCTGTCTTAAATCCTGTTACTGGAGAGATGGTAACTACTTTAACAGATACCAATTTAGTGGCGTATAATGTGAGTACAGGACAGTCATGGCCGGTGCCTGTCGGCCCGAATTACGGTGTATACACTGGTCCTGGCTCCGCAGTTCCATTAACGACTTTTTCAGGGGATATCTTAGGGCCTAAAATCAGCTTGGTGAACGATCAATTTCTCTACGGCTTTGCTGGGGATCTGAACCATCCAACTCTTTATCAAACAGATTTGTCGACCGGTGTCGTCACCGCAGTTTGTAAAGATGCAGTTGGACTCAATCTTTTTATTAGTAGTTTTTCGAGCTCGCTCTATCCTTCACAAGAGGCCTATTTATTTTCATACGATTTAAATTTAAAGGTTTACCACTTTTATCGAGTGAAGCCAGACGGCACTTGTAATCGAATTAACGAATTTCCGAGTAACTATCCATCGGTTGTGAATTTGACGACTACAAATATTGGATTTGGATTATCACTCAACCTTGGTAACGATGGGCCAGTACAAGAACTTGTCTTTGTTCCCATCAACGGTCAGCCGCCGAAGAAGTTGAATGACAATACTTCTCCAGGTTGGAGTTTCCAAATCTCCTTAGATCACAATGAAATGTATGTGGTGGGTCCAAACTCATCAGGCAAGTTGGTCTTAAAAAGCTACAATTTCAATAGTCGCTAAAATCCCACCTTCACAATTGTGGAACAAATCACAAAATTTAGACTTATAATCCGAAATGGCTGGGTTTTCGGGTTCAATTTATGTTGATAGCTGAAGTCAATTCCACAATAATTTAAGGTAGTATTGATACGCTCCAAGGAGAGGGAGAACGCATCCATGAGTATTTCAGAAGTAGCTATTCGCCGACCTGTTTTTGCTTGGATGCTGATGTTCGGCCTCATTGTTTTTGGAGGTATTGGATTTTTCAGAATGGGCATTAGCCAGATGCCTGACGTGAATTTTCCGATCGTCAATATCGCACTTCAGCTCGACAACGCGGCTCCTGAAGTCATGGAGATGAATGTCGTCGACATTATTGAAGACGCCGTCATGGGTATTGATGGTTTGAAGAGTGTTTCATCAAGTATCAGCCAAGGCGGAGCGAACATCACTTGCGAATTCAATATGAATCGCAATATCGACGTCGCACTTCAAGAAGTACAA
>JAYUEB010000207.1:0-2049 GCA_043739525.1 Bdellovibrionales bacterium | reverse complement strand
CATAAAGTAAACGTAAACCGAAGAAGCAAAGAGCGTTACAGAACACATCAGCTGAAATTGAGAATGAGGCGCAAAGAAATAAGCATAGGTTGCGATGGCTAGACAAATATGCGGCCGATACTCATAAAAAAATTTTTCCACAAAATCCCCTTTTGTTGAAATTGCTCACACAACTCAATATTGCAAATCGACTTCCACTCCAGCTTATTTATATCTGCAATGGGCTTAAATTGCAGTTTAGAACCCTAACACCTGTCAAAATAGTAAGCGACAGGAGAGCTTTTTTCTCATTCTAATACAGTCTTATAAGTTACATAAATATAGGTAATTACGCCATGACGTCGACAATTAAATGCCGGCCTGGCCAGCAAGTTCGACAAGGCCTTTCGCGGGAGAATTAAAAAACATTGAAACCAGTCGATCCTTCACTGGGTGTATATCCTGCGGCTCAAGGCTTTCAATCAATGCTCGCAACATGTCGTCAGTTGTTAATATTCCGACTATCGAAGATTCGCGAGAAACCAATACAGATGAGATTTTCTTATCAATCATAATTTTGGCAACCTCAGACAAAGAACTCTCTTCAGAAATGGTTTGAACGGGCCAACACATATAGTCACGCACTTGATCTTGAGGAGCAAAAGCCGCGGTCGCAACCCGGCCTGAAGAATAATCAGCTTCTTCAACTTGCATGGCTCGCAAAAAATCGCGGTCTGAAATAATTCCGACGACTTCGTTATTTTCAGTGACGACCGGTAAGTGTCGAAAATTATGGCTTCTCATCTTCCCAAAAGCCGTCTGTAAATTTTCGGTCCACAAGACTGAAAGCAACTTATTTGACATAAAATTTTGAGTTGTGCAGTCCATAAATGGTTTCTCCCTCATTCATCACCTGTGCATTCACTATGCCACCGATGTGAGGCCTCAGTAAGGGTCTACCTGGTTTCAGAATTGAGCTGGGGGCAACAAAAGAACTCACAGGGGGCAAATTAGAATGTCATTGCAAAACGGACTCAAATAATTTTACTCTATTGCGAGCTTAAACACAAAAGGAGTACTCAATATGAATAGATTTGCGTTGATCACAAGTTTAACTTTAGTTTTTGGCCCGCTAACTTCAATGGCGGCTCCGCCCGCGGCTAAATCAATAGATCCCTGTGCAAAAATCGCTGAAGCTTGCAAAGCTGCCGGATTTACCAAAGGCGACTGGAAAAAAGGCGCCGGTCTCTGGAGAGACTGTGTCGATCCGATCGTTCAGGGAGTGAAAACTGTTCCGAGAGCAACGAAGCCCCTACCGATCGTTGACGCGGCAACCATTGGCGCATGCAAAGCAAAAAATCCCAAGTTCGGTGGCGGAAAAGTCGGATCTTAATTCTTTAGCCTCATTTTCTAAACAGAGGATGTTTTCGTGCTCATGATGAAGGCGCTGAAACACGCGGCGATTTTTCGTCTTTGGATGGGCCAGGCTCTTTCTTCAATCGGGGACGAAATTTATCGTGTCGGTTTGACTTGGCTTGCAGTGCAACTTATTGGTCCCGATGCAGGTTATTTGAATGCCTCTCAATCTGCTGCGCTCATGATTCTCAGTTTCGTCGGCGGCAAATGGGCTGATCATTGGGATCCATTGAAGACCATGTTTCGAGTTGATCTGATTCGCGGTTTCATTATTTTAATTCCTGTGGTGGTTTCGTTTTTTACTAAAGTTCCATTTTCGCTTTTGGTCATTGTCGCCATTATACTCTCAGGTCTCGGCGCTTTCTTTGATCCGGCATTGCAAACTCTGCTTCCTCAGTTTTGTCCCAATACTCAAATCTTGAGAGCCGCAACAGGTCTCATGAGTACAACGATTCGAATGGCCCGAATGGTTGGGCCCGGAATTGTCGGGTTGCTCGCTGGAGTGGTTCCACCGATTCATTTTTTTTCTCTCGATGCGATCAGTTTTTTCGTCTCGGCAATATCGGTACGCAGTCTTGGTCATTCGGCTCCGCAACCTATTCCAAAGCGTGCACGAAGTACTTTCACTGAAGCGATCATGTCGGGATTTCATGC
>JAYUEB010000206.1:0-6223 GCA_043739525.1 Bdellovibrionales bacterium | reverse complement strand
AAAGCATGAACGCTAGTCGAAGAACCTTAACAACTAAGAATTTACCTAACCAATAGTTTAGTAACCTTATCAGGAGGGAGCAAGGATGCTCAGAGACGCATTAATTCAAAAGGGTTTGTCAAACCGCGAAGCCGAAGTTGCAGAACTCGTTTCAAAAGGTCTGTCAAACAAAGAAGTAGCTAATCAACTGTTCGTGACAGAAAAAACTGTCAAATTCCACCTGACCAACATTTATAAAAAAATGAATGTTAAGTCACGTGCTCAGCTGATCGTTTGGTGCTTGCCTCACCTCGGATTTATCGAGAGCGAAGCGCAACAAGCGGCAACTGCGAGAAACGACGCTCCAATGTCGACAGCAGCTGCAAACACTTCAGGTGTGAATACGATTCCAGTTGGTAACACGACTGTGTCTCAAGCAGGCAACGTAACTCCTATCCGAAATGATATTGGTTCAGGTAACGGCAATGGTGACATTGGCGCATTCGGTCTCTAAGAGTTTTTTGGAAGCCTTTTTATTTTCTAGTAATTGATAATCCGTTCCCGTTGGGAGCGGATTTTTTTTTGATTTTAGCCTGAGGGAGCAGCTTAAGATGCCACAACCTAGACCTGTTTCAGAATCTAAAGTGATTATGACGGAGCTTGTTCATCCAACACATACCAATGCGCTTGGTAGTATATTTGGAGGAACGATCATGTCCTGGGTGGATATCGCGGCTGCAATTTGTGCCCAAAGGCATAGTCGAAGTACGGTTGTGACGGCTTCAATCGATGGACTGGATTTTGTCCAACCCGTTTACAAAGGCTGGGTCGTCAATTTGAATGCGAGTATCAACTATGCGGGACGAACTTCGATGGAAGTGGGCGTAAGGGTGGATGCCGAAAATCCAACAACAGGTGAGCGCTTTCATACAGCGAGTGCATACTTAACTTTTGTTGCGATTGGACCTGACGGAAAACCTGCCGAAGTTCCTGCTGTGATCGCTGTGACCGAAATCGAGAAACGCCGATTTGCTGCCGCAAAAATGCGACGGGAAACCAGAGCCAAGGCTCGCGCTTTAAGGTCACTCTAAATTATATTTTGCGGGAAAGTCGATTTCTTAACCTTCTTCATCTGAAATGGACATTCGAAAATCAGTTTCCAGAATAAAGAGTTGTATCGTTTCATGCTTTTGTACAGGCAGAAGTTGAAACCTATAGCCTGATTTGTCGTGGGTATCTTAAAGTGGGTTTTGGTCAGTGGTCGTTTTCTTTATTGCTTTTGGTATTTGGCCCTGAGTTAGGTCGCTTCTGTTGAACCAATCTAGGTTGGTAGCACAGCCATCATATCCTTTTTTTGCGAAGTCATCCTTTCCAAGATTAGATGGCGATTTTTTATTAACCAGCGAGAAATGTAAGCACCACTGAGTATCACAGTGATCGTCGGCATATTTTTGTATGGTTGTGCAGCTATTTTTAATGTATTTGACTGCCATTGACAATAATCCCGTGCGGCCTTCTGCAAAGACACAAGAGTACTTCACTCTTTTTTGTAAGTCTGCAGAGGCAATGTAACCGTCGAGATTGATGAGTTCAATTTGTTTCGGATCTTTTACCAGTCGTGCAACTTCATTGGCTATGCTTGTGCCGGATGAGTGTCCAACAATCACAAATTTTTGAGTTGGATGAGAATTGATTTCAGCGACCACTTCGCTAATGGTATTTTGTCCCATTGCGACTGCACTCGCAGCAACATGCTTGGCCTGAGCGGGGTACTTAAACGCACGGAACTTAATATCTTTATAATTTGGATAATTTTTAGTACCATTTTCCCAGCATTCGCTTTGTTCTTGATTGAAGCCGTCTCCACCAAAGAATAACATTGTCGTGTCCCCAAATGTGAGATCTAGTTTTAAAAATAAAACGGCTGTGACAAGTGACATTTTATAAAGGAATTTTAGGTTCTGATAACGAATAAAGCCCAAAGTTCAACTCCGCTTTGTGAAAGCTATACCATAATATAGCATCGGCTTATTTTTACCAAATGTATAGGCCTGACGAGACTATTCAATTCTGTCTATTCTTCCGACTTTAAAGTCCCCTGAGATCGTATTCACTGAGACTTTCCCGACACCCGAGCCGAGAAGCATTTGAATTTTTTTACCCTGGCCGATTTCTTTTCCGAAGTCAGGTGAGAGTTCGAATGTTCCACTGATGGTCGAATATTGTAGGTTCACGTCGGGCGGTGAGGAGAAAAAGCATTGTAAATCTCCAGAGGTTGATTTGAATTCGATGACAGGATTGATGTTTGAGAAGGTGAGTTTGGCTCCGCCTGAGATTGATTTCGCATTCACCTGCAAGAAAGTTCCTGTGCCGGCAATTCCGCCGCTGACCGACTTAAATTGGAGTTGATCGATCGCTGTTTGGCCTAGGAGTGTATCTCCCGAAACCGATTCAATCGAAAGCTCTGAGAGTTGAATCGGAGCCACCGAAATGTCTCCTGAGACCGTTTTGATTCTGATTTTTTTAATACTGGGTGGAACAATAATAATCATTTTGCCGTCAGAATCTTGGGTGTTGATATGAAAGAACGTACTATCGTCGTCCGTCTCATTGGTCTTAACAAAGAGCTTTGACCCTTCAGGCATCACTTGAAGCGCGGTTTCTGGATGATTGGTTTTACTCACATAATGACCGCGAAGACCAATTGAAATTTGCTTCGCGTCGCCAGTTTTTAATTCGACATCGGTTTGAGTTGTCTGAATTTCAATTTCTGAAATATCATTCGACTCAATATCTTTTTGGATTTCAACCGACTGGGTGGAGCCGATGGTCTTCGTATATTGGGTAAAAAGAGAATGCGGAAAGCTCTTTTCAGAATTGAGGTTTCCTAAAACCGACGAGGCGTAGGAAAGTAAAAAGCAAGTGATAGTGATTAAGAAAAGCTTCATGGTGAATCGACCCAAGTTCATATAACCCTCTTATGTTGAGCGTGTTTTGATAAAATTTAAATTCCATTTTAAGTAACTAATAGTCCCGTCTAAAACGGCAGTTGAAATCCAATACATACAAATAAAAGCGATAAGCGCCGAGCCGATCATTCCCAACGAAAACAACAAAGTTGAGAGATGAGTCCAAAACCCGGCGCTCATGAAAATCAATTTAATGAAAAATCCAGCAAAGACTGCGATTGCAGTTGCAAACAGGCCCATCGCAATAGCCCAGCCTGCCACCATGATAAAAAGAAGAGCTAAGAAAGGCCCTAAGACGAAAATAATATTGAGCGGAGCAAGAGCTAAGATCGCGATAAGCGCACTAAAGGTAAGACTGACTTGATTGTTGAAACTGACGGCACTCTCAGCACGTTGAATTTTGAGATCAGCTTGGAGGCTACTTGCTAAAACTTTGGGATCCCCTAAAGACCCAATCACATCTTCTTCATTTCGGCCGGCGGCAATTGCGTCGGCGATGTATTCGTTTTGGTCTCTGACGATGTCTTCAACCTCAGACTGGGGAAGCTGGATGAGTGAACGTCTGAGCGCTAAGATGAACTGGTCTCGTTTCATTTTTTGTCTCCGTGATGAATGACGAAATCCACATCCGATGAGAACTTCGTCCATTCTTTGAGTAGCTTTTCAGTTTCTTTAATTCCAAGGTCGGTCATGCGATAATATTTTCGTGGGGGGCCTTCCGTAGACTCTTTCAAATAAGTATCAAAATATTTTTCGAGAGTGAGTCTGCGTAGTATCGGGTAGATCGTGCCCTCTGAAATTTCAATTTTTTTCGAAATGGTTTCAACCAATTCATAACCATAAAAATCGCGCTTGCACACGAGAGCAAGAACGAGCATTTCGATGATTCCTTTGTTGAATTGGGTGTTCATATGGATATATCTATCGCACAGTACTGTTTATTGCAAGGTACTATTTTGTACAGCATAGGCTATTTTGTAAGCTATTGTTATTGCGTAATAATTCAGTGGTCGGGAGCGGGCAAGCTGATACCTGATAGCCGTCACTGTGGCTGATATCAGGTATCTGTTTGCCTGGCCCTGACGCCTGTCCCAGAGGGCAGGTGCTTTGCAATTCTATAAGATATGAAACAAAGGCTCTCAATAAACCAAGCTAAAAGCATTCCTACGCGAGAAAGTGTCTATGCAGTTGACGCTCGCAGGACAATTCACATTCCCAAGCATTCAGAGATAGGCGCGCTGACCTCAATGCGCGGATTAGCTGCACTTCTCGTGATGTTCTTTCACCTTCGTTATGCTTTTGCCAAAGTAGAACCCTTTAACTTCAAGATTTTTGACATACCATTTTTAGCTAAGGGTTACCTCTGGGTTGATTTTTTTTTCATTCTTTCTGGCTTCATCATGACCTATCGCTACGATTCAGAATTCACTTTGAGCATGAAATTTTTCAAAGATTTTATTTTCATGCGATGGCTCAGAATTTATCCGCTTCATTTTTTGACTCTTTTTGCCTTTCTCGGAAAGTCTTTGATCGAAAATGGCTGGACGGAGATAGAGACCTTTAAAACAACGATCTATATGAACCTTTTTCTTGTTCAAAGCTGGGGTTATTATCTAGGTAAAACTTGGAATTATCCCTCATGGTCTTTGAGTGAAGAGTGGGGAGCCTACTTGTTGTTTCCGTTTTTGCTCAGTGCTTTTTATCAATTTCGCTCTTCGAAATGGATTCAACTTTGTTTAGCGCTTAATTGTTTTGGTTTACTCGCAAGCTTCGCGCACTTTGTTCATGCGGGCAGCATGGACATGACTGAAGACTATGGTTTGATTCGATGTCTTTTTGAATTTAGTATCGGCATCAGTCTTTTCTATTTAAGAAATTTATTAAAAGACAAATTGAACTCTGGCTTTTGCGATATCGCGTCTTTTGTTACAAGTGCATTGATCTTTGCATGTCTTCAAACAGATGCTGGTGATATCTATGTCGTTGGCTTGTCCGCTTTCTCGGTATTTTTCTTAAGTCTTTCAGAAGGTCGCTTCACAAGATTTCTCAATTTACCTGTGCTTAAATTTATTGGACAAATATCATTTTCACTTTATATCTGGCATGCCTTTTTCGGAAAGGTCTTTGAAAGTCTCTATGCCTCAATCGGAACGCCCTCGGTGAGTTTACTTACTGGCGCGGGCCTCTATTTGGGATTGAGTCTCTTTATAGTCGCGTTCTCGAGTCTTTCTTATGAATTTATCGAGCTGCGATTAACAAAATTTCTCAAAAATAAATTATTGAAAGAATCAAGTTATCGAACTGAACAGAAAGTTCAGGGAGCCTTCTCATGAAGTTAGTTTTTCGTCTTATTTTATTAATCATTGGGCTGCTATTATTTTTTCAACCCTTCGCAAAGGCCGCGGCCGGAAAGTGCGAAGTCTTTATTAATAAACGACCCGTCCTTTCAAAGTCTCTTCGTAAAGTTTTTCCGGGAGTTTTATTTGAGTTTGAAAATGGGGCTCGACTTCTAGCTTATACTCAGATGGATTTTGGATCCGGCCATTCAGAAGTCATTGATAAAGTGATGAGCGGCGTTTTGAAAAACAACCCAATTAAGAGAGTTTTGTGGATCGGAGAATTAGAGTTTCAAGCATCGGGGCGTACTGATACCTTGATCGGAGCAAATGAGGTGAGTGGCACTTTTGCAGAGGCTTCCAAGATTAAAGTTGGTTACCTTTATGATTTCATATTTATGAACGATATTGGAGAGCTTAGAAATTTTCTGAGGGAAAGACGTGAAGATGCTTCTTTGAAACGAACTCGAATTTTGACGACCGAAGGAACTAAGTTTTTTTCTTATCAAGAAAATCCCCAACATTTAGATCCTGAAACTGAAAGACTGCGCCAGATACTCGATTCTGAAAACTCTAGTCACGCAATTAATAGCGTGCTTCAAGGATTGAAAATCGTGCTGAAAAGTGAAGTGCAGCCGGATCACGATCGATTAATGTCTCTCCTGCCGTCATACGCTCATATCCTCGAAATTTTTGGCCATAGATTTAGCGGCAATACGGATCGCCTTATTGAAATTACACATAAAGCTTTAGAAACTGGAGAATTGAAAGGTGATGATTTGCGCGAGCTTAAAGAGCGTCATTCAAGCTTGCTTGGCGAATGGAAGGGTTTCAAATGGCTTGCATCTCAAAATACAAGTTTAATTTATGTGCAACCTTAAATTGCCGAAAGGCACCTGCTAACAATTCGCAATTCACCGCATCTAGGTTTTGGAAATC
>JAYUEB010000205.1:0-2055 GCA_043739525.1 Bdellovibrionales bacterium | reverse complement strand
TAATTTTAAGGCCTTCTTCAACATCTTTTAAATCAATCATGAGTGGCATCAAAAATCTCACTACATTACCGAGAGAGCCTGCCGTCATGATAACCAGCCCTCGCTCGTAACAAAATTTCACAAGGCCTTTTGCAAGTTCGGCATGCGGCTCTTTTGATTTTTGATCTTTCACGAATTCGATACCGAGCATGGGGCCAAGACCTCTGACATTACCGATCGATTTGTGTTTTTCTTGCATTTGAATTAGAGATTTCTTTAAAAATTCGCCGAGTGTTTTTGATTTTTCAAGCAGGTGATCTTTTTCAAAAGCATCTATTGCAGCCAAGGCAGCCGCACAGCTCAGGGGATTGCCTCCAAATGTTCCGCCAATGCCACCTTCAGGGACAGCGTCCATCATTTCTGCTCGTCCGGTTACCGCAGAAATAGGTAAGCCACCGCCCAGACCTTTTGCCGATAAAATAAGATCGGGAACCCACTCGAGTTGTTCACAAGCATAAAGTGTTCCGGTGCGCCCAAAGCCTGACTGAATTTCATCTGCTATCGTTACAACTTTCTCTTGAGTGCAAAAGTCCTGCATGAGCTTTAAAAATTCTTTGGGAGCCGGAATAAATCCGCCTTCACCTAAAACGGGCTCAATAATAACGGCTGCAGGTTTTTCTTTTAAAGATTGCACCAGAGTTTTAAATTCTTGAAAACACTCTTCGGTACATTTGTTCTCACCTGTGGGCCAGCGATATCCAAATGGATAGTGCGCACGATAGATATCGCTATTGAGTGTTCCGAAGCCTGCTTTGTAAGGTTTGTCTTTGTATGTGAGAGACATCGCCATAAAAGTACGGCCGTGAAATGCATGCTCAAAACAAACAACCGCATTTCGCCCCGTAAAACTACGAGCAATTTTAATTGAGTTCTCTACGGCCTCATCTCCACTGTTGGCAAGAAAAGATTTTTTCTTGTGCTTTCCTGGAGTCAAGCGATTGAGTTTTTCACAAAGCTCTATGTAAGACTCATATGCTGTCACGTTGAAACTAGCATGCAAAAGTTGATCCGCCTGCTTATGGATTGCTGCAACAACTCGCTCATTCAAATGGCCGACATTGACAACGCCAATTCCTGAAGCGAAGTCGAGTAAGAGATTACCATCGACATCTTCGAGTTCAGCACCTTTTGCTCGTTTTACAAAAATAGGTGTCGTATGAAAGGGGCTCTTTGCTACGGCCTCCCCACGACGTCGCATGATCTCAATACTTTTTGGTCCCGGAATTTTTGTTTTGAGCTTGATCATTTAGTACCAACCAATTGGAGTTTCATCGAGGTGAATATTGACTTGCTTCGTCTCAAGATAGGCTTCAATTCCATAGAGACCGAGTTCTCGCCCGGTACCGCTTTGTTTGTATCCTCCCCATGGCATTTCATTAAATGTTGGATGATAGTTATTAATCCACGTGATTCCGGCACGGAGCTCTTTCACGACACGAATTCCACGATTGATATTGTTGGTCCATACTCCCGCTGCAAGTCCATATACAGTGTCGTTGGCAAGAGCTATCGCTTCAGTCTCAGTTTTAAATGGAGTTACTGTAAGGACCGGGCCAAAAATTTCCTCTTTGAAAATACGCATTTTGGGTGTGACATGATCAAAAATTGTTGGCTCACAAAAATGGCCTTTGGCAAATTCAGAACCGGATGGGCGTTTTCCACCACAAAGAAGTTTTGCTCCTTCGTCGATTCCGATTTTTATATAGGACTCTACTTTTTTAAGGTGATCCGCCGACACCAGTGGACCCATCTTCACGCCGGGACTTAAACCATGGCCCAATTTAATTTTCGGAATTTTCTTAAGTATCGCCTCAACAAGTTTCGCATGAATGGTACTCTCTACCAATAGACGTGAACCCGCAGAACAAACTTCGCCTTGATTGGCAAAGGCTCCAAAAAGTGCGCCATCTACAGCCATTTCAAAATCACTGTCAGCAAAAATAATATTAGGATTTTTGCCGCCAAGCTCGAGAGTTGTTTTCTTAAGGTTTGACGTCGCACCAGCTGCGATCTTAC
>JAYUEB010000204.1:0-2060 GCA_043739525.1 Bdellovibrionales bacterium | reverse complement strand
TTTGCCTGTCCGTAATTTGTTTTAGCTTTTGATTTTCACCTGAATGTGACTCTTCTGCCTGTTTGATTTTCGCATCGTCTTCCTGCAAAGTTCTAGCGAGCTGTTTCTGATGCATATCTCTTAGGTCATCGATATCTTTTTGATATTTCATATCATGAGTCGTGAGAAGTTCTTTTGATTTTTCTTTTAATTCATTTAAATTTTGAGTGTGCTCAGCTTCCAATTTTTGGATTTCTTGAGCGTGAGCTTCTGTGATTCTTCTGATTTCTTGTTTGTGTTTTTTAGTTTCTTCAGACTCACGATTCGCATAGGTCTCGCGCGCGCGTTGTATGCTATCGTCACTACTTGATTTGCTACTTGTTGAATCAACACCCATAATCCCCTCCTCCATGAGAGTTTATGACCGCATTTGAATCGCGGACGCATAGATCTAAACTACCACAAATAAGCCTCTATTGCAGCTTGCTTTGCTTTGATCTCGACCATTAAAAATATGAGGTTTTAAGACTTTCGTACTAATCAGAAAGTGAGCGCTTGCGAAACCAATCTTTGATGCGACGGTCTTCTCGATCACGATCTGCTTTGATCTTCTTTTTGCGTTCGATTTCGTTTTCAATATTCGCAATTTGGCGTTGAGTGATTTCTTTGTGAAGCTTAGCCAGCCTCTCCGAAGCCCCAGACCAAAGTACAAAGAAGTTCTTAAAATCAGACTCAAATTGAGTTTTGGTTCCGGTGTAGAGACGCGACCAGCTCACAACCAACTCACTTGGTCGGATTGGTAACGGAACTCCACTTGTTGCCACCCGATTTTTATCAATAGGTCCTAACCAATTTTGCTCGCCGGCTTCTAATTTAATCTCACCTAAACTCATTTTTGGCTTTAAAATGAGCTCGCCATCGATGGCCTTGATATCCATTTTTTTATCGAAATTACGAGCCAAAAAACTCGCGTTCGAAGCTGTCGCTGTTCCGTATTCTGTTTGCACAACAACCTCATCAGTTGCCTTCACCCAAATCTGACCAGATACGAGTACAAGCTGCTTCTCATTCATCCGAATGAGTGCTGTGTTTTCATCTAAAATAATTTGATTTTCGCCAAATTTAAATTTGAATTTCTCGTCTTTTGAAGTCTTAAAAGAACAGAGATCTTTGCGATCAAGACAAGCCGCTGGGTTTTGCGCCACTTTTTCTGCGTTACTGAGAGTTATGATTTCTTTAGCTTGTGTCAAAGCAGTAAAGTTTAAAACAAACGCGATGATAGCGCTTTTCACAATTCAACACCTTTAAGACTTAAGCGTGCTTGGGATTGCAGTTTTTCGCTCTTGAAATCACGAATGAGAGCCTTATATACCTCAACTGCATCTTCGACTCGATCTTGTGACTCAAAGATCTTACCGAGTCTTAACATCGCATAACCTGTCAGTTCGTTTTCAGGATAGAGCGTGAGCATATCATCAATCGAAGCAATACAGTTTTCAAAGTCCTGTGATTGATATTGGCCTTCAATCAACAAGAAGTGCGCTTCGACAGAATGAATCGAATCTGGATAATCCTCGATCAAATTATGCAGGAGTTTATTGGACCCTACATAGTCCTTTCCCTCAAAGGCCTTCTTAGCTTTAGAGAGGAGTGACGAAGCTCTTTCAATTGCAAGATTGTCCGAAAGTGGCTCTTTCACAACACTCGCTAAGTTTCTTAGTTGGTAATTTGCAGGAGAATTGTTTCTAATCTCATTTGGCAAAACGAGTGCGAGGTATTGACGATAGTCCTCGAGCTCATAGTTTGCGAGCATGGTTTTAAGCTCTTGATTCTTCAGTTCCCATTCCAGTTTTGCATTTTGAACTTTTAGTTCTGGCACACTGTTCGATTGGGTCTGAATAAAAATATAAAGATTAAAAAAACCCATTATTAAAAACAGACAAAATATGGCTAAGACTGATCTTTTCATCATATTCTCTATCGGCAAAACTGAGGCTTAGCTTAAAGTGCCTATTCGCAATTTTTGAGTTCACTTTTCACTCGCCTTAAGTCTAGAGAAGTCTCAGTTTGAGACTTCTCTT
>JAYUEB010000203.1:0-2063 GCA_043739525.1 Bdellovibrionales bacterium | reverse complement strand
TAAAGCTTCATTTCTATAGGGTCGCGTAGCTCAGCTGGATAGAGCAACTGCCTTCTAAGCAGTAGGTCTGTGGTTCAAGTCCACACGCGATCACCATTTGTCGAAGACGATCTTTGTTTTTACTTTAATCCTGGTATCATCGCGACCGCGGCTTTCGCCGCATCACTTCGTCCCGCTATCATGCCTTCGGCATTGTCGCGTGCCTTCGCTCTACGCCTCTCGTTAGAAAGCGCCACTGGCGCTTTCTGAACGCGAGTCGTGGTCTGTGGTTCAAGTCCACACGCGATCACCACCTTTGAAAACTCGCAAAGTTTGGACTGCCAGATTAGATTCTGCCGGTTTTTTAGTTTTGAATAGGAGAATCTTGTTTTTAGAAAGCTTCCTTGTAGAAATATTGTTTGCAAGATCACCTTAATCGATCGGCATAAAGCCCAATCAGCTATCGGCCAAGAGAAAATTGATTCCAACCATTTCCGGATGAACTTGGGCGAACGATGGTGTGTCTTAACAGCCGTTTTTTTTGAACCTGTCCATAAAAGCGATAAGAGGATTTTTCACCATGTATAAACTGCCAAGTCATTTGTTTGCTAGGCGTGCATTCACTGACGGTACAGCCCTTGCAGTTCTACAAAGATATGCGAATTTTCTCACTCAAGGTGCTACATTTGTCTAGATTCTTGACAGCTGTAGGCCTCTTTGGTCTCAGTCAGATCCTAGTGCCGAGCGCATCCGCTAACGATGATTGTCGATCCCTGTTTGCAAACAACATGGATAGGTTGATTTTACATAAAGCCATCACGCACCGAGGATTTTCAGAGCTTACTCAAAGGCTCAATGAATTGAATAATCGGCAGACTTTGTCTGGAGTAAAAGGACCTCTGCCTTCATTTGAGATGTCAAAATTTACTGACGGACATGGGCGCCTTCTTTCGCTTGGCGAAGGCGTTAGCGATTTCGTATTTCAAATTCTTTCAAAACGAAGGGACAATCGCCTTCCCCCAGATGGGGTTGTCGCCGATGATATTCTCTATTCAGACCCGAATCGCTACATGAGTGAATTTGCTACGAGTGTAGGTCTATCGCCCGGTGAGGCGAGCGCTAAAGTTCGTGAGTTACTTCACATGCTCCAATTGATGATGAGCGCTTTTCCAGACAATTATTTTGGAGTTCCTTTTCAAGATCTAACATCTGCGAGATTCATTGATTCGTCTGAGCAAAAATTTGATGAAATTGTGTCATCCCATTCATTTAATAGAGTATTGGCCGCTGGAGATCTCAGTAAACCAGAGCAGCGAAATCGAGATTTAGCATTGTTAAAACAGACAATTGGCCTATTGTCTGACGGGGGCGTCTTTAGAATCATACCGGGATTTTCTACTAAGTATGAATTGGAACGATGGCATTACGCCAAATCCCTTCTGGATCAACTTATGTCTGAGGGATATATCAGAAATCATAATATGCAATCACCAGTGATGCCGTCTGATCTAGCAAATGCGGCTATTATAATTCAAAAATAGTTTTGCATTTTATATCTGGTGCTTCCAACTAACATGATATGCCGAACCGCTTTTGAAACACTCGTTCTGGTTTTGGACATGTTTTCTTTAGGGGCTGAAACTTTCAACGATTCGGCCATTTTGGCTCAACATAATGTCCACAAAGCTTTCGGGCAAAAATTTTGTTTGCCTTAAGCTTTCAAAATCTGACCGCAAAATCCTGCCGCGATTTTTGAATAAACTTAAAAATTTGGTCATACTCATTTGTGTGAGTTTCCCTTGTACGAGCTTTAACTGGTCTCCTACTTGGATGTACCCCTCTCTCAGAACCCGAAATAAAACTCCCGCCTGCTCAGTCTAATAAATATTTTCCATCGCAAGATCGCTGCCAATTTTCGCGTTTAAAATGAAACACGGAATACGCGGCATCGTTGCCTGAATGAGGCATTCACCCAGCTCAAAGCTATCACCCACAAAAATTTTATCTTCCTCGAGGTATCCCCCTGTTTCAGGAAAGATGTCGCATGAGTTAAAAATGACTGGGGGCGAGATATGAGATTTAAG
>JAYUEB010000202.1:0-6260 GCA_043739525.1 Bdellovibrionales bacterium | reverse complement strand
TAATCTGGAGACTTTTGAAACGTGAGATTTTTAATTTGAAGCATAGGCCGGAGTAAGTTATCGAGCCGCGAATCGTGTCTGCCATAAGCTGCGAGTCCCATGACTTTCCACTCTTCTCCAGCAAGCGGATCAAATCCGCAAGCCCAACAAACAGCTGCATAGAAAAGGCCAAGACTTGCTGTATTTACCAGTGGTTTAGATTTGAGTCTTTCAATTTTCGAATCCTCATAAGAAAAGACGGAGTGACTCGTGCCTTCCCCGGCACCATCTGCGATAAAGCAGATGGCTTCGTCAAACTGACTTGTATAACAGCCCGTTGCTGCATGGCTAAGATGATGTTCCCAGCCCATTTTTTTATAGTTTTTAAGTTTTTGTTTCTCGAAGAGACGATACTCGAGATTGAGAAGCATGTCGCGATTTGCAGTGGGTGCGCCGTACATCGCTTGTCTGAAAGACATGGTTTCCATCTGTTGACCAAAATTCGAGAAACGAGATTGATATTTCTTTTGAGACTCTAAAACGCGTTTTACAAGAGGTGACCAGCGCAAAATTTCGTCTGACCAGGATAGGCTCGCGACAATTTGGTCTCCTCGGCAATACTTTTCGACAATAGAATCAATCAAGACGACCGGATCAGGCGAGGTATTCCAGGCTCTCTTATTTTTAAGGGCTCTTTCATTTGATTCTGCAAACAAGAGTTCGCCTTCGTCGCTGACGACAGCAATTGAAGAGTCATGTGATGTAGATGCGAATCCGAGGTAAGTGGTCATATCAAGTTGACATTCTACCCTTATTTGCAAAAATACCAACGTGAATCAGCTTATTCATAAAATTCATATTCGATTCACTGAGAACAAATGGGCGCCCTTATTACTTGCTCTGCTCATGTTACTGGTGGCAGGAGCTTCCTTTCGGCTTGAAATTAAAACTGAGATTACTGACCTTTTAGAGGGAGACTCACCAGAGGTTCTTTTCTATAAAGAAAACCTCAGAATATTTCCAAAGTCCAATAATCTTGTCGCCGTGATCACAAAAAAAGATAATAGTATTTGGAATCCACAAGAAGCAAAAGATCTGGATCAGTGGATTGAAGAAATTAAATCTTCGTCTTCGCGAATAGAAGGTGTTGTATCTCCCTTCTCGATTCGTAAAGTCAAATTTGAAGCCGATCAAAGGCGACTCACATTTCCAAGACTGCTCAATATGAAAACGAACTCGAATTTAAAAGAGTGGCATGAGCTCTTGTCTTCTTATTGGGGGCCATTTCTATTTGGCAAAGATCAAAGAAGTATTTTGGTTGATTTTGAATTGAGCCCAACGACAACGAGCCTTGAAATTGAAAATATTATCTCAAAAGAAAGTGAGCGCTTTCAAGTTCTTTGGACGGGGCAGGGTGTTTTCAAAGAGCTTGCTGAGCGTGGCCTTGCAAAAATGAATATGCTCAATATTTTAGGTTTAGTTATTTTAATGCTGATACTTTTTGTATTTTTCTCGAATGTAAAAGCGTGTCTTTTTGCTTTGATATGCGTCGCACTCGGAATTTTACCCGTTTTCGGGATGATGGCTATTTTTGGCCTACCTATGGATTTACTCACTTCGAATCTTTTTTTACTTTTGTTGGTGGCGACAATCGAAGATGTCTTTCTCATTCTTTATTTTAGCTCAACTCAGAATTTAACTCTTACTCAGAGCCTTCAAAAGTTGTTGGTCCCTTGTCTCTTTACCTCGCTGACAACTGCCGTTGGGTTTGGAAGTCTCATTATTTCAGAGGTTCCGAGTGTCCGGAGATTTGCAGTCTTAAGCGGACTTGGCGCTATAAATGAATGGATCATCGTATTTTTTGTCGCGCCAAAACTGATAAAGGGATTCAGAGATCTTAGGCTTAAGATGCCTTGGAGGCCATTTTCGCTATTTCATCGTTTTGAAGCTAAATGGCTCATTCCTGTAAGCATAATACCAATATTACTCTTTCCATTTGTAATCGGGAATCTCGGATTTAATGCTAGCCCTTTTGATATATTTGGAGCCAATCATCCAGTGATGCTTGCCCGAAAATCGATTAAGGCGTCTCGTAAATGGGAAAATTCGGTCGAGTTGGTTTTTAAGAGCGATCTTTCATTAGACGAAGAGACGTCAATTTTGAGAAATGTTCAAAAACTGTCTAACGTTGGGTGGATCGAGCAACCAGTCCTTCTTCTCGATGAGCCTGAAACAAAGTTCATACCACCTGAAATCAAAGATCTCATCGTCAGCCAATTTAAGTTTTCAGGTTTGGCGCGCAAATATTTTTCTTCTGACAATCAGCGGGGCTTTTTATATCTTCAGGAAACAGATTTAAACTCAGTTGCACAAACGAAAAAACAAATCGATGAGATATGTGGTTCTAAGTGTCGATTGACAGGTGAGCTAGTTGCATTTGGCGAATACTCGCGGCTACTGGTGAAGACACTTGCGCAGAGTTTTTTCTTTAGTCTCCTGTTAGTCTTTCTGATTCTAGGATTCTTAAACTGGAAACTCAAAGTTGGTAAAGTCATTCAGATTTTGTTATCAGTGGTATGGGGGCCAAGTCTTGTCATCTTAATTTTTTATTTCTCTCAAACCTCAATTACTCTTGTCAATTGTGTGCTTTTATCGACGATTGTAGGTCTTTCGGGTGATAATGCGATTCAATTTATGTTTAATAAGAAAGAAGGTTCCCTGTCTGCGTCTGTAGATGAGGTTGGGCCAGCTACTTTATATTTGGCTCTTCTCCTTGTTAGTATCTGTGTTCCATTTCTCCTTTCGCCATTTGGAAATGTGCAGACAACTGGAATTCTTTTGATGTTGAGTGTTTTGGCGATTTCTTGCGGAGATTATTTTATTTTGAAGCTTTTATTAGAGTTTAAAAATCTTAAGAATTGGCAAAGCCAGAGAAAAAAGTAAAAACTGAATGATTCGAAAACCAAGTCGCCGATACCATTTAAGATGTTTGATATAAACAGCACTATATTCAATGACGGGCTGGCCTCCACGGAATATTTTAAAACTTGAAGCACCCGAGCTGAGATTGACTAACAGCTTTTCATCTCTAGCGTATTTAAGAGCAATGGCAATGAGCAAACGATAAAGACCTTCCTTTTGAGGTCGGTGAATGTCATAGCCAACAATGGGTACCGTCATCACGCCATCTACTATAAAAAATCCGACAACCCCCTGAAGAACACCTTCGGAGTCACGCATACCTAAAAATCTCATAATCTTGGTATCACGACAGAGTTTGAGATAGATATTTGAAAAAGCGGGATTGTAAATCGAATATTTCTCGAGGTAGAGAAAATTGTAGAGTTGTTCAGCTCGATCAAAATCCAAATCAGAAAAGTCATCGCCATCTATTATCTGAAGTGAGGTCCGACTCAGAAACTTGAGATCACGATTCAAGTTTCGAAATTCAGAGGCTTGCTCTTTTCGAAAATCAAAGAAATAAACTTGTCGGGAGGGTATTAGGCTAAACCCCAAAGACTTAAAAGTTAAAATGAGGTCCGCGTAGGTAAAAAAATTGAGAGATCTGAAAATCACAAAACTATTTGGCGACGCTGCTATGGACTTACTTGCAAGCTCAGCAAATTGTTCGGCCCCAGCTTTCGGATAGAGGTTAGTCGATAAAAGCCAATTATTGACACTGACCGCTTGATTCAATTTCATAACTTTCAACAGAAGAGAAAGCGGCGCTAAGATTGTTTCTAAGATTCGTAAATAGGATGGCAACTTTTTCATTTCTTGGCGTGAATAAAGAATCAATGCAGAGTAAGGCGACACGACATAAGATGACTCCAATTCAGTTTGATTTCGAGTAATGGGCACCATGGTCTCGCCAAGCCGTTCCCAGTGAAGCTGTGTTTCAACATTTCTAACCCATTTGGAAATGGGTAAATTGTGTTGAAGAGCCTCACAAAAAGCTTTTGGCGGCCATACGGATTTATCCATTGTACTCAATATCCTGTGAAGAGATTTGGAGTACGGACTTGCCGGTTTGAAGTGATTCTTTTAAGAATTGGGCAAATGAAATATACTGAGCAAAGGTAGGAGTTTTGTCATCACGGTCCCAGATGACGTCAAGGCCGCGATTGAAGTCTCTGAAGAAGCGAATCCAAGACTTTACCTTGAGGTTTTTGGGAAGGCCATAAATCAACATAGCAGACGCAAGCATGCGGGGATATTTTTGATCACCAAAGAGAACTTGCGAGTTGAGATTGTAAAAGCAATCAACAAGCTTAGAATCAAAAAAGCTAGCACCACTGGTCGATCGAGGATTGCATTCTAGAAGCCAAAAACGTCTTTCTTTGGGATCAAATATGAAGTCGAACGCTGCCTGGCCATGATAGTTGGTCTTTTCTGCAAACTCAGTACAAAACTGAACGAGCTTTTCATCATAATAAGGTTCTAAAAAGATTCCCGCGCCGAGTCCGACACGATAAGAGGGGCGATAAGCACAAAAGGCCTTGAGCTTTCCTTCATGATAAACTGAATAAACGCAAATTTCATCGCCAGAAATTTTACGCTGGGCGATCCATTGGCCTTTCGAAAAATCGATAGTCGGGAGTTTTTCAGTGTTCGGTGCAATCAAAGTCTCTGCTGCAAATCTCGAGAAGACGGGTTTGAAAACAAAATCAGTAGAAGCTAATTTAAGTTTACTCCAATCTTCAAGCGATTTTAATAAAAAGCTTTCAGGAGCTTGAACGGACCAACTCAGCGATTTCAAGTAAAAAGCCCATTTACTATGTAGCTCAACGAGCTTTTCAAAGCGATCGCAAAAAATCTCCTTTAGGTTTGTCTTGTCTTTTAGTTTTGAAAAATAAAATACCTCTTCGCAAGTCGGGATTATGAGGTCGAAAGATTTCTGATTCTGAAGATCTATTATTTCGTTTGAAAACTCTGAAAATTTAAAGCGAGGCGATGAAATCTCATGATATTTATCTATTTTTTTTGAAAAACGCGACATGGGATTCGAAATTGAATCCATGGTATCGACCCTTATTTGCCTTTCATAGAATTGTCTTGTTAAAGCAAGGCTAACTGGTGCCCGAGCACCCGCAATGAGAACTCGAGAGTTCATAGTCGCACGATCCTTTGACGTTTCGCTTGATTTTCAGAAAAAGCGCCATCGTGAGTAATTTCGATTTTCAGCCAATCTGCATTTTGCTTTTTGAAGGTGTCTTGAATTTTCTCGGCCATACTTTGAAGTTCACTCTCATTTAAGTCTTTATCAAGAACAAATCGGATTCGATCTTGAGCTGTTTGTTCAATTCGGTAGTTCCAGTCGAACCAGTCGCTCGAACTCAGCAGCTGCCTTAAGAAATCAGGAAAAAATTCGGCGGTTTTGCCACTTGAGTTTTGAAAAGATAAAATTTGATCCTTGCGTCCTTGCACAGCTTTTAGAGCGAGGCTCGGTCGCCCGCATTCACACGGGTTTTTGCCTATACAAAGAAGGTCGTCGAGTTGGTACCGAATGATGGCTTGGGTCTGTCGCTTTGCATCTGACAAAATCGGTATGAATACATGCTCAGATAAAGTCTTCTGTTCGACTACATAAAGTTCTTCATTAAGGTGAAGCTGTCCTTTCGGACAAGAGATACCTAAGAACCCTTCTGTTGCCTGGTAGATTTCTGTCAGGTTTGTATGAAAGTAAGTCTCGATCTTTATTTTCTCTTGGGGCTCGAGCACATCCGCTCCGCAGATAATCATTTTAGGGCTAATCTCAGGTTGAGGGCGAATGCTCATGTACCTAATAAAAAAATTAGGGACGGACATCAAAATAGTCGGATTTAATTTCTTAATTTTTTCGGCGGTTTCTTCGATTGGAGCATTGAGATTAAAAAACTTGAGTTTTATCCAGCCTAGGCTAAGACCCTCATAGAGCGAACTGTGAGTACGAAAAAAAAATGCGATTTTCTGGGGTTTAAAAAATGACCAGCCGAGCACTTTTGCAATAATCGTCCCAGCCCAAGTGCCAACCTCACGCGAACTTAAAATAAAAGCGCTTCTTCGGCCTGAGGTCCCGGTTGAGAGACCAATGGTGTAGCCTTTTTTTCTCTTAAGATAGTTCTCGGTGCGCTCAAGCTTTTCACCAAATAGATAGGCTTCAGCAAGAGGCATTTTTAAAAGGTTAAAATCTTCAAACTGGCTAACATAGATTTTCTGTAACTGCTCAGGTCCCTCGAATCGAAATCGCGTGACAGTTTCAGCGGATAACTTATCATTTTTTTTGCGCGATGAGAAAAATG
>JAYUEB010000201.1:0-6273 GCA_043739525.1 Bdellovibrionales bacterium | reverse complement strand
AACGCAGGGAGCCTTCGAAATTTAAATGGTTAGAGTCAGAAAAAAAAGTTGATTTGTCATCGCTTACAGTTGCGTAGCCAATTTGCATAAGGGGTGAGGATCCATCAAATACACAGACGCTAGGTTTTATTTGCGAATAAAAATATTGCCAATTTACCGACGGGTCATCCGCAAGGATTTTGCAGTTCTGTTTCAAATCTATTTTTCTCCAATTTCGCGTCAGACACATATGTGGATCGATACTCAATTGGGGGTTATCAATTATCACAATTACATTTCTTCCCGATTTTTCGATATTAAATATAAATTTATTTAAAATTTGTGCAATATTTTTTTGCTTTTCTCGCCAATCAATCTTTGTGTCGTCTTCCGAGATTTGAAAGTGAGCTAAATTGCGGAAAAAGCTGCTGATGATGACCGTTTTAATTGATTCGGTTTTGAGAATATATTCAACAATAGATTTAAATACGGCCACACATTGCGAGGAATCGACGTACTTTTCATTGTGATAATTTAGATTTACAAAAGCGGGGCAGCTATCCGTACCGAGGGCTACAATACCAAGACTCTTTTTTTCATAAAGTCGAGAGAGACCGGCAAAAAGTCGATTCGCGTGACTATCGCCAATTAATGCAATGGTCGGTCCAAAAGGGATCTTACTAGTTCGGCAATACTTAAGATTAGAAGATAGCCCCGTCAAAGACAAACAGGCCTGATCAATCATAATATCTCGTGAAAAATTATTTTCAACTGACGTCGAAATTCTTCCGAGATCGCCCACTTTTGCATGATTATTCAACGACCAACTTAGGGCCGAAACCCCGAATAATAAAAAAGCGAGAGAACACGCCGTGATTTTGCCGTTTAATCTAAAAAGCTGATCAATAGGCTTCTCAATTGCTGAATAGGTTAGGCTCGCTGCTCCTAAAGAAATAGTAACCCACAAAATAGATTCGTAGATTGTGAGGGTTTTACCAAGCTGTAATCTAGCGAAAACGAGCAAGGGCCAATGCCATAAGTAAAGAGGATAGGTCTTGAACTTAGTATCCACTTATTAAATAGGGATTTGGAATCTGCTGCTATTATCAAGGCGGCCCCAAGAGTAGGTAGAAGCGCCCAATAGCCAGGAAACAATTTATCTTGATCTATAAAAATGAGTCCGGCAACAATGAGACCGGCACCCACAAAGGAGCTGAATTCTTTTATATAGTCCGAATTTGAATTTACGAAGTTTTTGTTTTTTCGACGCTCGTAAATGACAAGTGCGGCTCCAACCAGTAGCTCCCACAGACGAAAAGGAAGTAAATAAAACACTTCGTTTGGACTGCCATGAATCAGCCAAATATTTGCTAGAAAAGAAGCGACACAAAGGATTAAAGTACTCGTTAGCAATGGCATCAGATCAATAAAAAATATAAGTACAAATGGCCAAATGAGATAAAATTGTTCTTCAATCGCCAATGACCAAAGATGCAGTAAGGGTTTAAATTCTGCTGGTCTATCAAAATACCCTGTTTCTTTTACGAGTTGAAAATTGGAGTAAAAAAGACCACCAGCAAAAATATGATTGTTCAGGTCGAGATACTCAGGAAGGAGAAGAAAGCCGAATGCGACAACTTGGCAAAAGATGAGAACCAAAATTAACGCAGGAAAAATTCTTTTTGCTCGACGAAAGTAAAAATTAAGAAAATCAAACTCACCCAACTCTCGCCCACGTATAATTTTCCCGGTAATGAGATCTCCAGAAATGACAAAAAAAATGTCGACGCCAATTGCCCCTCCGGGTAAAAGGCCGGGTAAAAAATGAAATAGAACTACAAATAAAATTGCCAGCCCTCTTAGTCCGTCTATATCAGCCCGATAAATTATATTTCTGCTTTGCACTTTGAACGCCTCCGGCAACTCAGAGATTAATATAGGATCTCATATATTGCTAAGTCAGCTCACTTAAATGCCAACCAGCTGCTCTGCCTTTTGAAAAGCAGCTTTGATCTTACTAAGATCTTCACAAGCACCCTGAGCAAAGTCAGGGCGACCGCCGCCTTTGCCACCAAGTTCTTTTGCAATTTCACTAAGAAGTTTTCCGGCGTTGTATTTTTGGGTGAGATCTTTAGTCACAGTTAAAACGATCGGATGAGCGCCTTGTGCTTTACCCACAAGAATAATCACACTCGGGCCGAGCTTATCCTTAATTCGATCGCCAATATCGCTGAGAGCAGTGCGGTCATCAACGTCTATTTGAGCGCTGACAAACTTACCGCCTGATATTGGCTTGGCCGTTTGAACAATTTGATCGATGTCAATTTTTGAGCCCTTAAGACCTTTAATCTCTTTTTCAAACTCACGAGAACGAGATTGAGCTTGTTCAATCCAACCTGACATGCGAGGCGAACCCGGCTCAAGATATTTGTCCCAGCTCTCTTGATAGCCAATCGCTTTACGTGCGGCGATGTTCTCTTCTGTGTTTTTCATTAAGAACTGGGCGGCGATGTCTCCAGCCAAAGCCTCAATACGTCGAACACCTGCTGAAACACCACTTTCACTCACAATTTTAAAAAGTCGAATCTGAGAAGTGTTTTTCACGTGTGTGCCGCCGCACAACTCAGTGGAGAAATCCCCCATTTTTAAAACTCTTACGCGATCACCATATTTTTCACCAAAGAGTGCAAGCGCACCTTTTTCAATGGCAGCTTTGTATGGCATCTCCTCATTCAAAACATCTTGGCCCTGAGAAATTTCACTGTTCACAAGCTCTTCAATTTTTTGAAGTTCGGCTTCCGTTAAGGCCTTATTGTGAGTGAAGTCAAAACGAAGTCTCTCAGAACTGACCAAGCTTCCAGCTTGAGTCACGTGAGTGCCCAAAACTTTTCTTAAAGCAGCGTGCATGAGATGAGTTGCTGAGTGATTCGCTGCTGTGTTTCGGCGCTTTAAATTTGTTACTTTAAGATCGCACTGGGCCTGTTCCGTTACTTGACCCTTCGTGATTTGCACGAAATGTAAAAAGACATCATTTTGCTTTTTGACGTCTATCACTTCGCCACTAAAACTTGGAGCGGAGATAGTTCCCTGATCCCCAACTTGTCCTCCACCTTCAGCGTAAAAAGGAGTTCGCTTGAAGATGAGAATTCCGGTTTGATCTTGATCCAATTTTTTTACAACTTCTTGCCCGTTTGAAATGATTTGAAGTTTTTCATTTGCAGATAAGGTCTCATAACCAAGAAATTGCGTAGCGCCAATTTGCTCTTTTGCCTTTTGAGTTAACTGCAATGTGTGTGCGGCATCTGCTGTGACAGCTTTTCCCTTCCAAGAAGCTTTCGCCTTTTGCCGGGATTCATCCATCAGTTTTTCAAATTTAGGCTCATCGAGAGTGAAGCCTTTTTCCACAGCCATGAGGCGAGTCAAATCGGGCGGAAAGCCAAAAGTGTCATAAAGTTTAAAAACTGTCTCGCCATCGACTGTTTTGAGACCACGAGAGCCCAATTTAGTAAGTGCCGAATTGAGAATTTCAGTTCCTTGATCAAGGGTCTGCAAAAATCTTGATACTTCATCTTTTATAGTCGTTAAGATGATCGCTTTTTTATTCGAAAGCTCAGGATAAAAAACCGACATCTCAGAGATCACCACCGCAACTGTTTTTTCAAGGAGCGAAGAATCGCCTGTCAGCTTGCGACCATAACGAATAGCGCGTCTCATGATACGTCTCAAAACATATCCTCGCCCCTCGTTAGAAGGTATTACGCCATCAGCTAATAAAAAACACATTGCACGCGAGTGATCCGCAACCACTCTCATTGCAGCTGTCATCTCAGACGCATTACTGACATATTCAATTTTCGAAACACGAGCTGCTTCTTGAATAATTGGCTGAAATAAATCGGTATCAAAGTTGTTAGGTTTACCTTGAAGAGCCGCAGCCCAACGTTCAAGTCCGCCACCTGTATCAACGCTTGGTTTTGGAAGCGGATGCTGGCCATTCGCATCTTCATTGTATTGCATGAATACGAGGTTCCAAATCTCAACGTAACGATCGCCATCTCCACCGACAGCTGATTTAACACCTGGCACATCTTCTTTCTCGCCGTGATCGTAAAAAATTTCAGAGCATGGACCACACGGGCCAGTGTCGCCCATTCTCCAAAAGTTATCTTTTTCACCAAAACGAAAAATACGATCACGAGGAACGCCCTCTTGTTTGTGCCAAATATCAGCGGCCTCGTCGTCGGTCTCAAATACAGTGACTGAAAGTTTTTCTTTCGGGATTTGCAATTCTTTCGTCAACAAATCCCATGCAAAGTGAATTGCATCTTTTTTAAAATAATCCCCAAAAGAAAAATTGCCCAGCATTTCAAAAAAAGTATGATGGCGAGCTGTAAATCCGACGTTCTCGAGATCGTTGTGCTTTCCGCCCGCTCGTACGCATTTTTGCGAAGTGGTTGCACGTGAGTAGGGGCGCTTCTCAAGACCTAAAAAAGAATTTTTAAATTGATTCATTCCCGCATTGGCGAACAAGATGGTCGGATCATTTTCTGGAACTAGGCTCGAACTCGCAACTCGCGAGTGACCATGTTTTTCAAAGTACTTTAAAAACGTTTCGCGTATCTCACGACTCTTCATGTGCTACGGTCCTTATAGTTTGATCGTCAAATCCTCGGTTGGCGAGCAACCGATAAATTTTTATTTTTTCTTCATGTCCAGGCATTCCATCTATTTTAAGTTTCGTCATCACAAGCTTGCGCGCTTTTTCAAGCTCTTGCTCGCGATTAATTGCATGATGAGGCAAACCTTTCGCACGCAAATATTTTACGATGTAAAGGTAGCCTTTATTTTTGCGGCTGAGCTCATGGTAAAGCTGCTCTGATAATTCTTCAGGAGATTTCATGAGTTTGTTCTCTCGAGCAAACTCCAAGGCCACGCTGATTTCATCGAAATTAAAGTTTTTAGAAAGCTTTTTACGAAGCTCAAATTCGGTGTGATCCCGAATAGCAAGATAGCTCACTAGTTTATCGAGTGCCGACCTACTTTTATTCATCGCCTTCATCTTCAAATTCTTCAGGGTCAATTTCGAGTTTTGTGCTGTCGGCATTTTGCCATTGCGCCTGATGGACATCTTTAAATCTATTTGTTCCCCATTGGTCTTTGCCTGAACTAATACCCGAAAACTTAAGTGCAAAATCTTCTGGATTAGTTGAAAGACGTAAAGCCTCATCGTAAGCAATCAGATCTATTGAGAGGAGATCCATGAGACTCTGATCAAAGCTTTGCATTCCTGCCGTATCGCGACTTTGTTCAATGGCTGTTCGAAGTTCTTTGGTACGAGAAGGATCGATGATCATATCTCTTGTTCGCGCATTATTAATCAAAATTTCAACGGCAGGGACAAATCCTGATCCGTCTTTTTTTGAAGCCAAACGTTGAGAGATAATGGCACTCAGAACCGACGCCAGCTGCTCACGCACTTGCTGATGTTCGTGAGGCTCGAAGACGCCCAAGATACGATTAATAGATTCTTGCGCATCCATTGTATGAAGAGTTGAAAGTACTAAATGCCCAGTTTCTGCCGCGGTCAAAGCAATCTCAATCGTCTCTTGATCGCGCATCTCCCCAATCAAAATTACATCGGGATCTTGTCTCAGTGCAGATCTCAGAGCTTGCGAAAATGATTTCGTATCAATTCCCAATTCTCGTTGAGAAATAATACTCTTACGATCACGAATCAAAAACTCAATTGGATCTTCAATCGTGAGAATGTGATTGTTTTGATGATTATTGATGTGATCAATAATCGCAGCAAGCGTTGAAGATTTTCCGGATCCGGTGATTCCAGTTACGAGGACCAGACCACGCTCGTAGTCAGCAATTTTTTTAATGGTATCCGGCAAATTCAAACCGTCAATAGTTGGAACTTCGAAAGGAATATTTCGAATCACCATTCGAACCGAACTACGTTGTCTGAAAACATTGATACGAAATCGTCCAACACCACTTATGCCATGACTAAAGTCGAGCTCTTTATTTTCTTCAAAAAACTGCTGCTGCTTCGGATCCATTACTTCAAGCGCCATATGTTCAAGTTCGGCAGCCGTAATAGGATGCATCCCTTGCTGAAGCGGTCGAAGCTTTCCGTGTTTACGAATAACCGGAACAATTCCAGCTTTTAAGTGAACGTCACTTGCCTGCTTACGAATTGCGATGGTGAGGATCTCGGATAAGTTCATGTCAGTTATTCTATCTATGGAGGCAACTCAATGTCCAGTACTCAGGTTTTGGGAGTAT
>JAYUEB010000200.1:0-2070 GCA_043739525.1 Bdellovibrionales bacterium | reverse complement strand
GTCGCCCAACGGGGTCTGAAATTTTTAGAAGTTGACCTGCTCGAACTGAAAATGCGACACCGCTCTGAGGATGAATATGGTTCAAAGTTCGACGCCTTTCATAAATCGACGAAAGGGGCACTTCCAGTTGTCGTCATTTTGACGACCCGAAAATTGAATCGACTCCCAGCGGTCTCCAAACTTTTCTACCATCGGATTAACGTCGCCCTCGTAAATAAGCCCTTTTTTGCGGTTGGTTTGGACCATCGACTCATACTGGTTCATTCGAGTGATAATTTCAAATTGCTCGTACAAATTAAAAATCATTGATGGATATGGAAATGTTCTCGAACGCCTCGAGCTTTTCGAATGAAGACCGACAACGAAAAAGGCATTGCCGCCCAAGCTAAAACAAAAGGTTTTGTCTTGGGGATTACTGCTAAAATTCGGATCCCAAGGGCTCATATCAATGGAAGAAATGCAAGAAAGTTCATGCCACAGGCGATTTTCGAAGTCTTGTTCTGAGAGAACAGAGTCTTCGGGAAATGATGCCCAAAAACTCAAGTAGGGTGAATTGGATGTTTTTTGTTCGGCTAAAAATTTTAAGAGATCTTTTTTCAAAGCTTCACTTGAAGAGCCATTTCCAAATCCCTCGTAAATACCAATGCGGTATTCACTTTTTTTGACCGCTCGTAGCGCTCCTACACAAGGATAATCTTTTTGATAGACCAGAGATTTAATATGAAAATCGACGGCGGCAAGCTTTGCTCTTTCAGAAGTATTTTCTAGTTCAAAAGGTTCGTCAAATGAGGTGATTGACATAAGGATTCCTTTTTCTGCAGACGGCAGTCATTTGCCGATTATACATGTTACTGAGCAAGAACTTGGCCAGCTTCCCTAATGATTGAATGATAGGTGAGGGACAAAAGACAATAAGAATGAGTCAAAATTCCTCGTATTTACATAGACGTAAGCGAATCGGATTTCAAAGTGGACTTTATTTTGCAAACATTTAATTGCTTAATAAATGAAGCTTTTACCAAAGGACTATTTTATGCGTGTGACCCCACAAATGAAGAATGAACCTAAGTTGCCGTTTCCGAAACAACATCAAATTTCTCCGGGATTAGAATCAAAGTTAAATCCACGACCGCGATTTTTAGCCCCTCGCTATAAAGCAGCCGGAAAGTTAACCGATAAAAAAGCGTTAATAACTGGAGGAGATTCAGGCATTGGTCGCGCAGTAGCTGTTCTTTACGCAAGAGAAGGGGCTGATGTGGTCATTACTCATCTTGCGAAAGAGAGGTCCGATGCAATTGAGACGAAGCAATATGTTGAAGCGCACGGCCGAAAATGCTTTCTCTTAGAAGGTGATCTGACCGACGAAAACTTTTGTACTAAAGCAGTTGAGTTTACTGTTAAGAAATTTGGTGGAATTGATATTTTAGTAAGTAATGCTGCTCATCAGATGCGTAAGAAATCAATTGAGGACATCTCAAGTAAGGAATTCGACAAAACATTTAAGACTAACATCTATGCCTATTTTCATCTTGCAAAGGCCGCCGTCAGACATATGAAGCCAGGTTCCGCAATTATAGCGACGACTTCTGAGACGGCGACTCGAGCCCCAAAGGATCTTTTGGACTATGCTTCGACCAAAGGCGCGATTAGTACATTTACAAAATCGCTCGCACAAATGTTGATTGATAAAGGTATTCGGGTTAATGCAGTTGCTCCAGGTCCGGTATGGACTCCACTCAACCCATCAGACAAAGGACAAACGAAAAGTAAGATTGCCACATTTGGGAAAGATCAACCTATGAAAAGACCTGCGCAACCTGAAGAGTTAGCACCAACTTATGTCTTCTTAGCTTCAGATGCTGATTCAAGTTATATTACCGGCGCAATCATACCAGTAATGGGTGGATTGCCGATTTAGATTTTTGGTAAGGATTGTTTAACTTTAAAGAAATTAATCCACGGATCTCTGTTTAACTTCTTGATTCTATTATTAAGATTTCGAAGATTGTATTGTTGAGCCGATTTTGTATCTTTGAGCTCAGCCCAGGTAAGAGGTACTGATACTGGAGC
>JAYUEB010000199.1:0-6319 GCA_043739525.1 Bdellovibrionales bacterium | reverse complement strand
GGCCTCAAATTCATCTTTTATATTCAGGCAGGATTGCTGGATAAGATGTTTTGCTCCAGTTTGCAAAAGATGAGAGACCACTTGATCCGGATTTTTTTGATCCGTGATCGCGACGTCTTTTTGACTGACGCGAGTTAAACACTCCTTCAGCCAATCTTGATCGATCTCAATTTTAGTAGCCTGTTTGCTCAAGCTCGTTTACTCCCGTGATTCATCTATTAATTTATCCTACTCATAAGTATAAAACCAATGATAATATATCGTCACGCGGCATCTGAATTTTCGTTTCGTATTTTCTCCCCAACCTGACAGACTAGAGATGTAGTCCTGTACGATCTATAAAAAGGTAAATCATATGACTGTTGAAGTCCAAAACGCTGGAACCACCGTAAATCTCAAATTTATAGGTTCAATTTCTGAAACCTCAAAGTTTCCCGAAATTAAAGTTGAAAATATTTCTGAAATATCCTTCGACTTTGGTGATGTTGACTATATCAACTCTGCCGGAGTTCGCGTTTGGATAAAGTGGATGTGGCAATTTGAAAAAGAGAAAACCAAACTAGGCTTCACTATTCGAAGATGTTCAAGCCGTATAGCCAGACAAATTCGTGCGATTGACAGTTTTGTGCCGAAAACTACGACAATCAAATCATTCATGTCACCTTATGAATGCCCGTCCTGCTCGCATTGTCTTGAAAAATTATTTAATGTCGAGCCTGACTTTCGTTTAAAGTTAGAAAGTCTAGCTGCTGCCCTAAATGATCGCGTCTTATGTCCGAAGTGTGGGGCCGCTATGGAGCTCGATGTAGCTCCGGAAGATTTTTTCTCTTTGATCAAAGCTCGAACTTAAACAGAGTCTCGACTTAAACATAGAATGCTAATGTCATCCTCGAAAGCAATGTCACCTCTCGCGCTCTCAAGCCCTTCTTCGACGGCACTTGTCCAATTTTGATTTTCAAATAAGAGATGTGCGAATTTTTTCATCCCAAATTCTTTACCCTTGGGTGTGCGAAATTCAAAAGCCCCATCAGTAAATGCAAAGACGCGAGCGCCCGGTCGCAGTTGCGCGACTCCCACCTGGAAGTTTCGAGGATGATCAAAGTGCGAAGCATCTATGATTGGATTATCAAGTGACGGAAGAGTTTCTATCCTACCATCTGTTAATAAGACTGGATTCGGAAAGTTAGACGTCACATATTGAAGACTACCATTCTTGAGGTTGTAGTTAGCAATAAATAACGACACGGCGTAGTTCAATTTATTTGCAATGTAATCTTGGCAGATTCGCTTTGTAATTTTCGTAATATCAATGCGGTCGCCGAGGCCCGCAGGGATATTTTTAAATACACCCTTAAGAAGATAGGTGAAACCCGGCATCAGAGTGCGACTATATATTTCTTTAATCATGCGGGCTGAAACGCCGGAACTCACTTGAGGCATACCTCAATATACCGGAGTCATGCCGCACTCGCAGTCCAGAAATACCGAGATTAAAAAATGAGAAATGACTAGACGGTCCTCGACGAGTGACCAGCTACTAAATTGAAAGTTTTGCGGGCGGCCTTTTGTCCTTCTTCAATAAATTTTTCGCGAAATTTTTGATCCATAAAGCCAGAAAATACTCCCCCACCGATAGCCTCATCAGGTCGAATTTGAGTAATTTGAATTTTTCGAAAAGGCACAATTGCCCTTACCGCTGCCAACTGTTCATCACTTAAAATGCCAAGAACAGCAAGCTCATCTAATTTTTGTGCTTTATGACTTCGGTCATCTGCATTTTTGAGATCTCGGTAGAGCCTCTCGTTAATAAGAATCTCAACAGAATGATTTAAAAGATCAATTCCATGCAAGGAAACCGGGGGTGGAACTAAAATCGGAAATGGAATCGCCATTACGATCTCTTTAATATCATGATCATCAAGAGCATATTGAATCGGAGCATTGTTGACTGCCCCGCCGTCAAAACAAAGACCGAGCCCCTTAATATTTGCAGGCGTAAATAATCCCGGGAAAGAACACGCAGCTGTCGTCGCTTCAAATACTCTTTCAAGGGATTCGGCCGTATCAAAATCCTCACCTGAAAACTCTAAAACCTTTTCGTAAGTCGTAGAGGGCGTATCGCCTATTGAGCCTCTGATTCCATCAAGTGATGCGACTATGATCCGAAGCTCAAAGTCATTGATAGCCTTATCTCCCGCAGGCGGAACAAGTTCTCTTAACAAGTGAAGAAGGCTCGAACGATCAGACATTCCTTTTCCGCTCAACCAGGACGTAAAATTAAAGTGAAATGAATCGTGCCAGCTACCAAACTTAATCCACGAGTTAACAAGGCGCTTAGCCACTTCTTTTTCCTGACCAACACGAATACCTGCACAGTACGCAACCGCATTTAAGGCTCCGGAGCTTGTAGCAATAACACGATCAATTTGTATTTCGCGTTCCGCAATAACACTAATGACGCCTGCTTCGTACGCCCCCTTTGCAACTGCACCCGGCAGAATCAAAGCACGGCCAATAATTTTTTTAGACTCAGATTTCACTTAAATAACCAGCTTAGAATCTTCAAATTTCTCACATTATAGGGAGCATATCGAACGGGAATATCAATCCACGTCGCCTTTTCTAAAACGCCTTTTTCATGTGTAAAAGTCGTAAAGCTATACTTACCATGATAGTGACCCATGCCACTCGCTCCGACTCCACCAAACGGAAAATCGACAACAGGTAAATGCAAAACAACGTCATTAACACAAACTCCACCAGAAGAAGTCAGATTTAAAAATTTATCCTTTGTTTCAGAATGGCTCGTAAAAAGATAGAGTGCGAGAGGTTTCGGACGAGAGTTGATAAATGAAATCATTTTTTGAGTGTCTGCGACCTCAATAATTGGCAAAAGCGGTCCAAAAATTTCATCTTGCATAATCGCATCTTCAAAGTTTGCATTGATAAGAGTCGGACCTAAAAATAGCTCTTCTCTTCGGCTTTCTCCGCCTGAAATAATTTTCGATTCATCAAGTAAAGATTTGAGGCGATCAAAGTTTTTCTGGTTAATGATTCGACAAAAGTCAGGACTCGCAAGAATGTCGCCTGGGTAAAATTGAGCGATCGCCTTTTTTAGTTCAGCAACAAGTTTTTCTTTAACGGATGGCTCGACCAGCACATAATCAGGAGCGACGCAAGTTTGCCCTGCGTTCATGAATTTTCCCCACGCGATTCTTTTGGCTGCTACTTCGATATCAGCATCTGACAAAACAATTGCGGGTGATTTTCCTCCGAGCTCAAGAGTGACAGGCGTCAAATGAACTGCCGCTTTTGTCATAACAATCTTACCAACTGTGCCACTACCCGTGAAAAAAATGGTATCAAACTTTTTATCTAAGAGTACACCGGTCTCCTCCGGGCCAGCCTCCACGACGGTGATGAGATCTTTATCTAAATAGAGCGGAATAAGTTTTGCGACTAAATCGGCCGTCTGTACGGCTAACTCAGAAGGCTTTAAAACAACAGCATTTCCTCCAGCAATTGCACCTACCAACGGAGCTAGAAGCAATTGAATAGGATAATTCCAGGCACCTATAATAAGTGCTAGTCCAAGGGGATCATGATGAATACTGCATACACCCGGCTGATTAAAGAGAGGTGTTGTTACGCGAATGGGCTTCATCCAACCTGCAAGATGCTTTAAAGTATGATCGATTTCAGAAATAACAACGCCTTGCTCGGTCGCAACACATTCGAATTTGGATTTTCTTAAATCAAACCAAAGAGCTTGGCAAATACGGTCATCGTTTTCAACAATCATTCTCTTCAATGCCTGAAGTTGATTCATACGCCAATGATAGTCGCGAGTCGTTATTCTCAAACTATTCCTGATGCGATTGTAGTCAACATCAAGCTTGTCTGAAAAATATTTAGTATTCATACTCCCCAATCTCAATCTTCAACTTTGATTTTTGCATGCATCGTTTTGCCATGAACTGAGCAATGGTAAAGATACGTACCAATTTTATTCATTTGAATCGCTTTTGACTTTTTTTCTGGAGCAATCAGCCCAGTATCAAAGCTTTTGCCATCATCCGATGTCGCCGAATGCTCGGTTAAAGATTTGTTTTCCCACTCAACCGTTTCACCTTTTTTAAGTGTGATGACCTTGGGATCAAAACTAATGCTTCTCATTGTAACAATTTGCAATTTATTTTCAGCCGAAAAGCATGAAAAACTGAACATAAAAAGCAAAGTAAAAATAATTTCTTTAGTCACAGTCTAATCCTTCTAAAAATATTTAATATATTCAATCAAAGCCCGTTTTGACTTATCTGACAAATGAGAACCATAAATATGGCCTCGATCTTCAATGAAGTCCGGACAAGTATTGAGCTCAAGCATTTTTTGCTTCATTGCCTCCATACCCGCCTCACGTCTGTTATTGATAAGATTCTTGAATTCTTTTCTTGGTTTTCCTACCAATACGCCCTTGATGTAGGCCTCTATAAGTTGAGGTACATACTTCGGATTGAGATTCATGAAAAGATTAACTGGTGTTCCCTTCGGGAACGAAACAAACCGGAGATCCATTTCATTTAAAAGATGAAGCTGCTTTTGCATCTCAGGAAATATTTCTGGAAGACTCATTTCTTCTGATGTCACCTTCATCGATTTAACACCTAAGCGCTTTTCTGGCCAAAGCATCTTTTCCATGGCGTCCTCGTAAGCGTCGATACGGCCACGTACTGACGGATCACCCGTATATTTACCAAGCGCATTGTTATGAAAATACGGAGCCGTTGCCCAAATACTCACGAGAGTTGGAGTGCGATAAAAAGATTGCTTACCTGTCCATTTAATATCGTATTTCTGCGAAAGCGGATTGTAAAGTGGCGTTGGGTTGTCACTTAGATCATGATCAACTAATTGAATCTGAGGTTTACGTTGATCTTTATATGTCTGGCTCGACATTTGTCCCCAAGTTGAACCCGCTTGTGCATTTGAGCCTTCTGCGCGCTGAGCATTTGTTCCGACTTCAAGAACCGAATGTCTATCATCATCAGATAAATAATTATTATCTAAGAAATCTCTCTTCAAAATCATTTCTCTCCAGGCTTTCTTCTGATCTTCGATTGCCTCTGGATAAGGCTCTGGGCGTTTACTGCTGTGACAAGAGGCGCAGTTTTCCGCGAAGGCGATTTTTCCTTCTCGCAAAACGCCTTCATCGCTTGTTAAGTATGCTTTACCAGGTTTAGATTTTCCATCAGCTTCCTCTGCATCCTTTAAAGGAAACGAATCATAGGTCATCAAAAAAGTCGCCATATTTGGCATCAGGCGCTCAGTCTGCATCCAAGGACTGTTTGGGTCTTTACGCATTTCGCCTATGATATCAAATTCTTTTGGTTGAAATTTACGTTTGGCACTTTCTTTCAAATCAAAAAGGTTAATGGGCCAAGAGGAATACCATTTGTCATGCATCATTCCCTCGTTTACATAAACGCGAGCTGATGCCATCAACAGGCCCATCGAATCGGCTCCATCAGTTAAAATATGCGGAACTTTAATTGTGGGCTCGGCGTCGGTACCACCAAGTGCCCCACCAACATTATTAAGTTCGATTCCGGCATTTTTATACATCGAGCGAATGAGAGTCGCTTGGGCCGGCGTAATTTTTTCAACGTGCGCTTCTTTGAGTCGCTCTCTGAGTCTCAAAATCGTATTGATATGAGTTGGATTATTTATTGAGTCAGTCGGAAAACGCGAAGTCTCGCTCGTTCCCGGTTCTTGCGTGTTCAGATACTGATAAATCATTGAGTTTTCTTTGAGGCTAAGGCCAAATGCCAAACCTTCTCTTAGGTATTGATTACCAATAGTAGAAGTTAAATTTTCCCAAGTCGGCTCGGCTGAATTTTTTGGTGGATTGAGCGGATTAAATCCTATGTGACAAAAAACACAAGCCATACCCACTTTATAAGGTGGCTCAACACTTGCGGGGAATTCAATATATTTTTGAATCGACCATTTTGCAGGATCAAACTTTTCATTCTTAAAAAGCTGAAGTCCTATCACACCACTTGAGTATCCAAATTTTTCCGGATCCCACTGAAGAGTTCCATCCTTCATTCGGTCGAGAGTTAAACCAAACCGATCTGGTTTGTCTGCCGCTACACAGTCTGGGTCGTTGATAAATCCAAGTCTCTTAAATCGGTCAGCCCGAGGCAAGGTCAAAAGCAAATGCAAAAAATCGATTTGAAAATCCGTGTAATTGTGTTTTCCACCAGTGAGTTTTGTTAGATCCTGCCAAAAACCTGGATTGTCGACACCAACCCACCAA
>JAYUEB010000198.1:0-2086 GCA_043739525.1 Bdellovibrionales bacterium | reverse complement strand
CGATAAAGCAGACTCAATGCTGAAGGGAGAGAAGAACAGATTCCCGAGCGTATCCGACTTTTGCTTGTAGAAATCGAATGCGAATTGATTACTTGCTTTAACTACTTTTTCAACTTGAGCCTTTGCCGATGATGTCAAAGCAAAAGCCAACAGGAGAATCCCAAGATGCTTCATAACTTAACCCCTAAAAGTAAAAAGGCACTCGAAAATGAGTGCCTTCAATCGATTTAAAATTTAAAAACTTTTAGCGAGTCACATCGTCCAAACCAGTTAATTCTTCAGCCAAGAAGTTAAACTGAGGGTGTTTACTCATGTTGGCTTTAAAGCCCGCCATCTCTTGGTCGTTTAAGAACTTGCGATTATAAGCGCAATATTCAAACGATGGACGAGAAGTATGTTTCACAACCAATCTCTGAATAAAATAACAAGCGCGGAAAGTAATATTCACGTGGCAGTAATAAGTACGTTCCTTGATGTCTGGAAAAACTTCTTTTGACTTAGGATTTTTATTTAAGCAAAGCTGTGCGCGCTCTTCATTCGTCAGTTTATGCTCAGCGGTCTCGATCAGTGCTGGCAAATCACGAATTGCATCCTCATGGTCTTGTTTTTCTCTAGCTGTCACTGGAAGCGGATTAAGAGCTGCCTCCATCGCCGCTTTTGTCTCGTCTTTTTTTGGCGACGCTTTTAAAAGTTTTGCAATTTCTTCAAGTAAGCCACCGAAACCTTTGCCTGCGTCAACAGCGGTAGCAACGCGAGCAACAAGAGAAGGTCTTTTCGGCACATTATACTTCAAAGTCCACTTTTCTGGAAATGGACCGCCTTTAAAATCAATTTTCTCACCAGTAGTTGCAAGACCATCTAAACGCAAAAGTTGGCGAATCACTTCAGGCACCATCACAAGAGCAACTTGATCCCCGAGACAACGATGGTTGCCCCAACCCAAGTGGGTCAATTTATTTTGTGGACGCTCAAGACTGAAATGACTTGGGTTCACAAACAAAGAGTTCTCGTCATGCATTGCAGATCGTGTGGCCAAGAAAACCACAGAGCCTTTTTTGATAACAGTTACGGTGCCGTTTGGTCCTTCTTTCAATGGAACATCTCGAGTTGCTACTCTTACGACCCAAGGATTAACCGGATTAAAACGTAAAGCCTCCCAAACAATTCTTGAAAGTCGATCGTTGTCATTGCTGTTAGCCGCTTCTATTGCCATTTCCAAAATACCTAAGTGCTCTGGATCTTCAAAAATATATTGAAGTGATTGCACAATCGCTGCCGAAGATGTTTCAACCGATCCAACAAGGAGGCCTTGTGTATTTGTCACAAGGCGGTCTGCTTGAAGGCCGTATTGAGCGTGAGCATCCGAAGCAGCAATAAGTCTTGTCAAAGCATCATTGATCGGGCGCTTAGGTGAATCACCGGTCAGTTCACTTCTTACCTCTGGAAGCAATTCATCCTTAATGTAAGTTTGCATTTCGTGACCGGCTTCAATCGCTTCTTTATTCACTCCCTTTTTCTGATCAGGATTGTGAAAAAATGCATGTTGAGTCGCGCGTGACCATTTCAACATGGCTTTATCATTTGGCCCTGGAAATCCAAAATAATCACCATTCATATGAACTGGGACAAGCCTTGAAACGCTTTTTACGACATCAATTTTACCTTCTTTGTCGGTGCCAGTCGCAATTGCCTCCTGAGTTAGTTGCGCAACAATTTTTCGAAGGCGTGCCATTTCTTTCGTGTCCGAAGTATACTCCATGCTTTCCATGCCTTCACTTGCAAGCATATGGCGCATTCCTTCTTTTTCGGCATTGGCAGCGCTACTCTCATGTCCAAGCATGAAATTTCCGACTGTTTCGTCCATAATTTTTTGATATGGGATCACCGCAAATGTGTCATGGTCATCGAGAGCGCCGATTACATCCTCATAAGTACTCAAAACATACATATCCGGAAGAGAAACATCCCAGCTTGCCTGCTTTGAAAAGTGCTCAATGATTTTCTCAGGAACAATTTTATCTGAGCGATGCAATTGAAAAATCTGCCCCTGTTTGCGAGCGAGATCACGAAATTCGTGAAAGAGTTC
>JAYUEB010000197.1:0-2098 GCA_043739525.1 Bdellovibrionales bacterium | reverse complement strand
CGTAATCTGGATCATGCTTTCGATACACGTAAGTGTTTTGCGATCATCAGCGAAATTTTCAAGCTCCCTTCGCAATACTCTTTCGAAAGCTTCTCGCTTTTCACCAATTATAAAAGAAAGTGGATAATAACTCATAAAAAATTCGGTTGCTCCATCGATTGTCGTGTCGGTTTTAAGTACTAATTTTTTAATCTCAACTGGAGCTCGAAATTCCTTTTTGAACAAACCACGAATATCTTCTTCTCTATTGAGACGACCAAGCCGAGGGTCACCAATTTGTTTTAACAAATCAAAATCTTCAGTCTTGAGTGAAGAGCGAAGCAAACTTCTAAAAACTTCGTTTATTGGATTTTGAGGTCCTTCTCCTGAAATCACCGCAGAAAAAACTCCGCCCGATCTAAGCACTCGGCCTACTTCTTCAAGGACTTTCTCAACTGAATCCATTAGCATAAAAGCCATGTGGCAAGTCACAACATCAAGCGAAGAATTTGAAATTGGAAGTTCTTGAGCTTTAGCCATATGAAGCGGCACCTGTGGCCCTAGTCTCACGCGAGCCGCTTTAAGCTCTGCCTCGCTCAAATCGATACCTTGTATTTCAAGACCCTTTTGCTGACGCATTTGAAGAAGCGAAAGCAAATAACCATCACCACAGGCAAGGTCCAGCACACTCACCTTTTCAGAAGTAACCGGAACAAGGTCTGCTAAAAGAGCATACGAAGATTTATTTTCGTTAATTAAGCTTGCGGCCATCGTGAGAGACGTGCACCCAGGAAAGCGCTCATGAAAGTCTTTTAAAAAAAGTTCGGACTTTGAGAAATTCATTAATAAGCGTCCCCCTCAAATTAGTAACGAATCACGTCCTGACAACTTAATGCACTCATAGGGATAGATGCCGAAATATTTCTCAAAAGATTTCTCACCTCAAAATCAGCAATTGAATCCGAGAGGTCTGAAAGCCTTTCAATATCACTTGGCAAAACACGCATTGGATCTGGAAGTGTATGCAGTTTCACTTCTCTCATTTTACTTTTTACACCTGAGTCAACCATACGCGCAATCTGTCTTAGCTCTTCCGCTGTGGTCAGACCAAGCAAGTGAAGCTGAGCGGCCATATCAGCAGAAGTAAAATAAGGAATTTGCCCTTCCATCAATGGACTTGAATTTTCGCCTTCGTAAATTTTATGAATTAAAATCGCCTTCACACGGGGACCTAATTCAGGATCATTTTTAATTTTTTGATAAGCCATAATGTCATACTGACCATTATCACCAATCAATACAAAATCTTTATCAGGATGTGCACGCATGAGTTCGTTTGTCTTAAGAAACTTAAAGTCGATAAGACTTTGAGATAATGTTTGTCGATCGTGAAGCTCACCTACCGGAAATCCCGCCAACGCTAAAAATTTTTGTGGAAGATAGATTAACTTTTGAATTGTTCCTGAAACATACTCAAATTCAACCCCTCGGTTTGCCATTGAATGGTAGACTGCTGGCATCGCTGTAAAGGCTCTCTGTCTGAGTAGACCTAAATAGTATTTGAGCTTCTCGCCTTTATGATGAATGCGGGTGAAGCGAATAGTGTCGTCGATATCACTAACAACGACAATTTTACGCCCATTTAGAAGTGCCGATGTATTATCAGCTCGAAGCTGAAAGCTTATAAGCATCCCTAGCGCTAGAATCGCCAAAATTGATTTTTTCATACGACTTGTGAGAGCAAATAACAGACCAGACTGGGAATCCAAGAAAACAGCTTTGAAGCCCTTGATGAGCCTATATTGGCCAAACTTCTCAAAGTGATAATTCTCAATTTAAGAATAAGAGCGAACTTGTTTTGAAGTGGGACGATCACTCTTACGTCAGTTAAAATCTTGTAAATATTTGAGGTGTTTACAATCTCAACTCGTTTTAAGTTGAGAAGATTTTAATATAAACTGTGATGTCGAAAGAACCTGCAGTAGTATAAAAGCTGGTCACTATTTAAGAGTTTTGATGACTTTCTCTAAGGGCGGAGAAGGACACCAAAGGGGGTTCCGGTGGTTACAATACAAAGAGCACAGAAACTAACTTATATGACAAAAGTAGCCGCTGTGAT
>JAYUEB010000196.1:0-6381 GCA_043739525.1 Bdellovibrionales bacterium | reverse complement strand
CTGAGCCTGACAAATTTCTAGTAGTGTTTCAGAGCGTGACACAGCAAGTGTTTGAAAATATTCAAAATGCAAAAAACAAGAATGAAAAATATTTTTTTTATTGCAATTTTTATCTCGGACGATCGTCCCGGCTAGTCTTGTTTTCGTAGGGAATTTGAGCGAAAAACCGATGATTTCGCAGGACTTTTAGCGTGAATTTTTGGAATGTGAGCGTTCCATTTTCTCTATGAGAAAACATTTCATCAGTGGTTCTTGATGAGGAAGTTCAAAATCTTCGCGTAAAATTCGAAATTCAGCAGGACCTATATCTAAGGCTGCAGTAGCGGCTGACAGGGCTCTTAGGAATCCACGCGAATCGAGATTTTCAAAGTTAGTGCAAAATAAAATCTGCCCACCGGGATTCAAAACAGACGAAAGGAGTGAAACTAAATCTTGTAAAGCTTTGTCGACTTTAAAAATCTTTTTATCAACACGTGCGAAGGAAGGAGGGTCACAGATAATCAAATCAAATTTGAGCGATTTCTTTTTAGCCCAGGCAAGGTATTCAAGTGAATCAATTTTTCGAAACTCATGAGGTGCTATTGGTATGTCATTGATTTGAAAATTTTGTTTCGACCAATCTAGAAAATTCTGACTGACGTCTACAGATACAACTTGAGTGGCTCCTCCGCGGGCGGCACAGAGGCTAAAGCCACCTGTATATGAAAATAAGTTTAAAACTTTTTTGCCTTGAGAGTGATCTCGAACCCAAGCTCGGTTGTTTCTTTGATCTAAAAAGAGTCCTGTTGAAAGACCTGAATCAAGTCTTAGTTCGTAGTGCAAATCATTTTCTTTTATCTTCCATCGCTTTGGAAATTGCGGAGAGCTCACGATTTCACCAAATTCTCGAGGTGATTTTTGGCGATCTGATCTTAATTGCAAAAAGAATTGATTGTTCTTGTTTGCTAGATTCAATTTTTGAGCGAGTTGCAAAAGAAAGTCGTAAAAAGCTTCAACATTTTGAATTTGAGACTTGTCAGGAAATTGATCTGAGTACCAATTAAAGAAAACATTTTCACCTAACTGTTCTGCCCGCAAATTTTTAGTTTCTGTGTGTAGCCATCTCCAGGTATCAGTCTGAGTTAGGAATTGATGGTTTGTAAGCTTCTGGGCATTCTTCAACCACCAAAATCTTCTTTCAGAGGCTGAGATCCAATTTGCAAGTTCGAGGTTGCGAAGAGTTTCAAGATTCTCAAATACATAAGGTAGGTCCGAATCAAAATGGAGCTTTTCATTTTGTATTTCAAAATTAAGCGAATGACTATGAAGCATCATTCTTGAAAAGTGCGCGCCGCCATGAGTGTGGTCTCCTAAAACGGGAATTCCAAGAGATTGAGCGTGCAAGCGAATTTGATGTGGCTTTCCACTTTTGGGATTGGCTCTCCAGAGCTCATAGCCTCCAACTGAATTGACTTTCTCAAATTGTGTGAAGGCATTCGGAGTTTTATTTGTACTCACAAATTTTTCGCCCAACTTTTCAATAAAAGACGAGAATTCATATTGGGATTTTTGGCTTTGAGCTTTTGTTACAAAAAAATAAGATTTAAGAACTTCGTGCTTTTCAAATTTCTCACCAAGCGAACGTGCAGCTTCTATGTTTTTGGCAAATAAAATAGCGCCTGAAGTTTCTCGGTCGAGGCGATGGCAAACCTGAAATTTTGATTCCTGCGAATGAGAATGAGCCAATGTTTGCGCCCACTCGTGAAGACCGACGTGGTGAACATTGTCTGCCGAAGGTGAGTGTGTTGACCAGCCATGCGGCTTCTCTAAAAATAGAAAGTCAGATTTCGACACGTTTTTATAATTTTCTGCAGTCTGGGCAAACTCCGTAAAGCTCAAGGACATGATCGCTCAGATCAAATCCAAATTCTTTTGCGACCTTTGCTTGAAGTCTTTCAATTTCGGGATTCTCGAACTCAACAATTTTTTGGCATTGAGTACAGGTAAGATGATCATGATGTTTTTTAAGCGCCCACTCGTACCGCGCGGGCATTCCGCCAAGTCGAACTTCAGTTACAAAATGATTTTCAGAAAGTTTTCGTAAGAAACGATAAACCGTCGCAAAACCAATGTCTGGACTTTTTTCAGTCACGATTTCGTAAATCTCTTGTGCAGTAAAGTGTTTTGGACCTGAGCGAACCACCTCAATGATGGCAATGCGCTGATCCGTAACCTTGAGGCCTAAATTACGAATGACTGTTTTGCTAGGAGTCTTAGGTGACCGAGCCGGTTTGCTCAAAGGAAGCTGTGAGTGATTAACGGGCAGTGAGTTTTGTACTAGTGTATTCATAGCGACCACATTTGCTCAGGAAAAGAAGTTGGGTCAAGAGAAAAATGAGAATCATTATCAACTACAGTGCCAAAAAGCTTGTTTTCTGGAACAAAGAGCTTGCCAGGGCAATTGCACTTCACTTAGATAGGTGTGCGTGCGGCCGTAGCTCAGTTGGATAGAGTACTTGGCTTCGAACCAAGGAGTCGGGAGTTCAAATCTCTCCGGCCGCACCAATTTGAATACGGGAAGAACCCCCGAAGGGGTGCTTCGAGCCGGATTCAAATCGTTTTTTTCTCCACTACCTTTTAAAATTTCCGAAATGTGTTCAGGCTTTTTACCAAAAAATTCCACATAAAGCCCTTTTTCCTGCACAACGATGCGACGGATGCGTTCTTTTAAAATCTGTGCTTGATTTGAAACTGGAAGGGCATCAAAAGCGCCTGTTTTAAAGATCTGAATCAAATTCAGGGCCTCCGTAATGTCCACGACTTTGCAGCTGTGCTCATAATCCTGTTTCAAACTCAAAGTTGCAGCCTCGACTTGATCGAGTTGGATTTTCAAATCCTTGGTCATGTTTGTTAGACTCAACCGCAGATCGCGATCGTTTTCTTCAGAGATCGCTTCCAGCAGATTCCCAATTTTTTGTTCAAGCTTCCGACGATCTTGTTCTTTGGCGGCAATTAATGACTTTTGAAGATCCGTATTCGCCTCAGATTTTGAAGACGTCAGTCGAACAAGCTCAGCTATGATCTTGCGATCTCCAGACAAATCCTTCATGCGTGTAACGATGGCCTCTTCAAGAATGGGCGCAGGTACGTTTTCAATCTTGCAACGCTGAAGATGACGATCACCTTCGATCAACATCTTTCGCTTATGACCATAATAAAAATATTTTCCAGTTCTGCCTGATCCAGATTTACCGATCAGTTTTTGACCGCACTCGGCGCACTCAATCAGCCCCGTTAGGCGATAGTCATGAACGTATTTTCGGGCTTTCTTTTTGTTCTCTTCAAGCATTCGCTGCACATCGAAGAATACTTCTTTCGAAATGATTTCTGGCCAGTGGGCCCTCACACAAAAATAGCGCTCGTCTTCACGAAGCTCATCTTGATTTTGAGTGCGAAATCTTTTGTTCACCTCGCGTTCACCAATATAGACCCGATTCGTAAGAAGCGAATGGATGCTGCTCATTGACCAGCGATGACCGCCAATTTTTTTGCCTGCCTTTGTCGTGATCTCTTTTGTACGGTAGCCATTTTCATTTAAGAACGTGATCAGTTTATTGATGCGTTTGAGTTCCAAAAACTTGTTAAAAATGAATTCTACATATGATCGTTCTTTTTCATCAATCTCGCGGTAGTTGGGACGGTGTTCGACAAGTTTGAAACCAAGCGGCAATATTCCATTGGCAAGACCGCGCTCAGCTCTTGCGCGTGAACCACGTTTAACCCGGTCAACGATTGTTGACCGTTCAAACTGAGCAAAGCTCATGGCCTGAATCAGCATCAGCTCACCCATAGGTGTCGATGTATCAAAATTTTCTTTGAGCGAAAAAAGTGCCGTTTTGTATTCCTTGAAAAATTCATGAACTTCGCAGAAGTCTCTGACCTTCCGGTTAAGCCGGGAAAGCTCGGTCACTATTACTGCGTTGATTATTCCAGCCTTGATATCGGTCAACATTTTTTGAAACGCGGGTCGGTTCATGTCTTTACCAGACAGATCCTTATCGACGTACCAATCAACGATATGGCCCCAGCTGCCACCGGCCTGAATATTCTTACTTTCGACAAATTGTTTGATCCGCTGCGGGTGCGAAACAAGCGAGCCCTCTTCGCGCTCATCACCAGTGGGTGACAGGCGCACATAGCCCGCGATCCGAAATTTCGGCTGATCGTCAGACTTTCTTTTGATTTCGCTCAGCTCGCCCTTTTTGGAATTCCTCCACGGCTCGGATAAATTGCCGAGCGAGGCGTTTAATTCTTTCTTGGTCTTCATCTTCGTTTAACTCCACAGTTTCGTAAAAAATTTCAAGTTCTTGGTTTCCGGCTCGAACCCATTTCGATTTCCTGGCGCGGCCTATGCCGCTTCTCCTATTTCTTCGGACGCACTTTCAATTCCACATCCAGGTCGATGTGTTCTGCCATCTTTAATAGAAATTCCAAACTCACGCCGTTTTTTCCGTTTAATACGCGGTTCAAATTCGTCCGCTCGATTCCCATTCGGCTGGCTACTTCGCCCTGAGTCAGCTCCTGATCCGCTATCGACTTCTGCAATTGGCCAAAGAGTTTTTCTTTTATTTGATCTGCGAGTTCGGATTCGATCTTCTTCATATTCATCTACAGTATGTTCAGTTATACATTGGTAGTCAAGTCGTCTTTGCTTTGCGCGATTATAATGTCTCATAGAGTCACAGCCTCTTTAGCTTTAGGGTTACTGGCAGCGGCATTCGTGGCTTTTCGTCGCCGCTTAGACTTGATTTTCTGAGCTTCCGCGAGGGTCGTTGCCATTTGCTCCTCGTAGTCATCTGAGTCCCGAGCTTTCTTTCTGGCAGCGTCAAAATAGCTGTCCGAATCAAAGAACTCAGCGACCAGAGCCTGCTTATCTTTTTCAAAATGACTCTGGAAAAAATCAGCTACAAGGAAGCTGACAAACTGTGACGGATGGATTTTGACCGTTGCCATTTCGCTTTTCAGTACCTGAACCATCATGTTAAAAGCGCTGGTCGCAGCCGCATCTAACACAATACGTAGTTCCTGCTTCGTTGAACCCGCGCTCATGGCTTTTGCCCTTCGCTAAGCTCGTTATCGTTCAAATAGCGGCACGGAATTAAAACCTCACGACCATCGACCTCGCGCGTGGCATAACATTTATCACCGAGCCCTGCTGATGTGTTGCCTGGATTCGATGTCGTATCGCGGCCCATGACATCAAATTTTTCGAGATTCAAAATCGTGTCTTTGCGGACTCTAGCGTCGCGGGATTCAAGGGAGCCATGAATCAAATAGCTTGCAAGCCCGCCGACGACTCCGCCGATCACGGCGCCTTTTAAAACGTTTTCCGATTTGTCACCGTCGCTTTGATTGCCAGCGATTCCGCCGACAACCAATCCGGTCCCAGCGCCTAGGATCAATGAATCCTTAAGCGTTGCACATCCCTGAAGTGTTACGACCAACAACAATCCCGCAATTATTTTTCGTTCTATAAAGATCTCCTTTAAAAAGTTAAATTCAAAATCATATTCGATTATTCATTCACCACTCATCTCACCTGACGTCCAAAAATTTATGGCCAGATACCTCCTTCCAAACATACAGACTTAAAAATCGTATTCACGGGACCGCCCTTTAAAAATGAAGTTCAATTTCTTGTCTTTTCAATCATTTATGTCCACTTGCCCTGGCTCAATGTAGTCAGCGTTGAGCCACAAGGTGGCTCGCAGTTTTTTCGCACTAAAACAGTTCAATACTTCCACCATCTGCTTTCTCGAAATGTATTCTCCCGACAGAGTTCAAAACATTTTTTTCCAGAGCCAGATGCAAAATCGAAGCACGCTTAGAGCGAATTTCTGCGTCAGCTCGTGCGACTACGTCTAATATCATTTGCGAATCTGAAACGTACAAAACGCCGTCAATATTTTTTGCCATGTAGTAATTGAGTAGCTTTTCGCGGTATCGCTCGGGATTCTTTTTGCTAATTTCCATTTCCAGACCGTAGAAATAGAGTTGAGCATTTGGCGGCGACAAAACTAATGCGCCGTCAGCTTGCAAAACAGAAAGTGCATTGAGGCGGTCATCATCAGAAAGGGCTTTCGAACTTTGCAGCAGATTTTCTGTGAATATGTTCTTGAAAGTGCTCAGTCGTTCAAACGATGCTGCCACGTAAGCCAAGCGTAGATCATGAATCGGTGATTCACTTTTAAAAAGAGGATTATCTATTTCATAGTCCCAATGTTCGCGGATCACCTTCCAGCCTTTTTCAGTCATCTGCAAATATCGATGGATATCTGCTAAATCACCTGTGACAAATGACTGAAGAAAACCTCCGCAAATAAGTTTGCGAATTCTGCGCGG
>JAYUEB010000195.1:0-2112 GCA_043739525.1 Bdellovibrionales bacterium | reverse complement strand
GATGTGGATTGATGTCTATCGCTCGTGCTGATCCACTTAAGACGAGAAGCGCACATAGGAATTTTTTCATTCTTTGAGCCTACCTGAAAGTTGAAACTTCGACAAGCTTCAGTGGGCACGCATTAAGTCTTCTCATTCCTGAAATATTGGTGATTTTGGAATAAGTCTGCCGTGCCGATCAATTTGAAAGTAGCGGTTGCGAATCACCCGATAAGAGCCAGCATCCGATATATAGAGTATGAGATTCATCGTATCAAGGTCTTTGACGTTCATGCCGAGCCTCTGAGCGCGCACTTTCAAAATTTCAATAAGTTGAGTTGGTGAAAGTGAATCTTGAGAAAACTCAGGATTAGATACGCGCCCAAATTCCTCATGATCTATAATAGCACTCGCAAGTTCAAGGTCGATGTTTGGGGTGCCGAGCTGTCTTAGAATTTTTTTGCTATGGGCAAGGTGTATTCATGTCGAAGAGAGATTCCTTCGTGGGCCATGGCTCTTGATTTTCCGATATCGTGAAGTGCGATTAATTTTGAAATGAAAATTTCGGCACTTTCGTTTCCAGGAGCTTGCAGACTTTTAAGTTCTGGCCAAGCATCGATGAATTGGCGATAAGTTCTATAAACCAACCAATGGTGCCGACCCGTAGAATATCCATCGAGGGTTCCAGATGAACTTTGTATAAGGAGTTGTAAGTCGGGGGCTTCGCCAATCTCTAGCATAATCTGTTTGAGCGTCGCGGGTTTCGAATTAAACATTTGATTGAGAATGTCTGATCGAATTTCAAATGGGATATCTTTTTTGACGATGACCGCTCGCCATTTTGAATTCATTTTATATTTGGGAATAAGAATCCCTTAAACTGATTCAAAGTAAGGGGCAGCAGAATGAGCCTGAATAGCGCGTGCTAAGTTTTCAGAAATCGCAAAAACAGAAGCGCAACTTGGTCCATCAGCTACAGCAAATTGAAAGCTCAAGATGATGTTTAAGGCACAGCTGATATTCTTTAAGAGGTGAGATAACATTAAGGTCCCTTAATAAAGTCTCTGCAAATCATGGTTTGGCGTTCAACAAAGGGTATTCCCAGTTTCTTCATTCGGCGTTTGGCTGATTCAATTAGGTTAGCTGAATTTTCTCCAATGATGGAAAACGGAAGATCGCTAGAAAGCCCAATGCGCTTACGAAGCCGCTGGAGAAAGCCGTCATTGTTAATTTTAATGCTTTGAAGAATAGCTTCGGTCGCAATCAACATTTTGTGGCGTTCGAGATTATAAATAATTTTATCTGGAGGATCATACTTCTGAGAAGGCAAACTCGGAGGATATTCAAGTACATCGCGAAATGCTGGTACATTAAGTAAATGAGACTCTTGCCCGGGAAGAGCAAAGCCTTTGTCATCATCAACCAAAACAGTTTCTTTCAGTTCTTCAGCACTCACAGCTTTTAAGAGATCTTTTTTATATCTTTGAGAAAAGCCTTCTAAATTGGGGGCGAAATCGGCGAGATCTGCTTTTCCACTGAGAATCAGAGGTTTTTTGACTTCAGTTTTGAACGCCCGTTTGTAGAGTTCGCCGACGATAAATTCATTTCGATCTTTAGGTCCGCCACTATAAAATACAATGTTGACGTTTTTAGAATGCAAAAGTTGCATACACTCAGCAGCATAATCTGAAAAGCGATAAATGTATTCTCCATAACGAACAACATTTTCGGGCTCGCGCTTAGCTTCATCTTCCGAGATTTGATAGATGGTCGTCCAATCAAGATCCCAAACGACTGTAACGGCTCGAGCAGAGAGCGAAAAGAACAGGAGTGCAGTGACAAATATCGTCTGACGTATGTATAAACTTTTGACTCTGAACACGTTTAGGAGCTCTCCCTTTAACAAATTGAATGCTTCAACTTATTAAGTAGCAAAGCTCGAACCAAAACCTATTTTTTTACGTTCGCTTCCGCGCTGTATTTGCGCTTGGTCATGTGCTGCAAATAGAGAATGAGATCTTTGAGCTCATCATCTGGCAATGTTTCTTTTGAGAACGAACTCATTTTTGATCCGGCCCACTGTCTGAGGTCAGCAGGATGCCTGACAAGAGTTTCAAGAAAACCAGGTTTTAG
>JAYUEB010000194.1:0-2116 GCA_043739525.1 Bdellovibrionales bacterium | reverse complement strand
AAATCAAGATACCATTGCTTTTGTCGGCGTTGAGAGAGCCATAAGTTTCATAGCCTACTTTCAGATCTGAGATTTTCTCACCCTGGCAAGTGGTGTATTCGGCAATCTCAAAAGTTTTCTTCTCTTTGAGCCAAAACGGTGGCTGAGGTAGTTTGTGATCAGGCATACGCATCGTGAGTGGCTTTAGCATATCCTCTGTTTACCTATACTTTCTTGCTAAGCCAAACGCTTTTTGTTAGAAGAATTCACGTCAAAGGAGAATCGTATGCTCAAAAATAAGTGCGCTTTGATAACCGGCTCCACTTCTGGAATTGGCCTCGGGATTGCTAAATCACTGGCGGCTCAAGGTTGCAATATTATTTTGAATGGCTTTGGTGAGTGCAAACAAATCGATGAGATTCGCACCTCGATCGCTAAAGAATTTTCTGTTAAAGTTTACTACTCATCGGCGGATATGTCGAAGCCAGATCAGATTCGGGATATGGTCAAAGAGGCCGATTCTCTTTTTGGAGGAGTGGATATTCTGGTCAATAACGCCGGCATTCAATTTGTTTCTCCGATCGACGATTTTCCCGAAGAAAAGTGGGATGCGATTCTGGCGATTAATCTGACGTCTAATTTTCACACGACCAAAGCGGTTCTTCCAAAAATGAAACAAAAAAACTGGGGGCGCATCATCAATCTCGCGAGCGTTCACGGAATGGTGGCTTCACCTTTTAAGGCCGCTTATGTTGCAGCTAAACACGGAGTTCTAGGTCTCACCAAGACCACCGCTCTCGAAGTGGTCGACTTTAATATCACCTGCAACGCCATTTGCCCGGGCTACGTCCTGACTCCGCTGGTTGAGGGTCAAATTGATCAACAAGCAAAAGCTCATCAATTGCCGCGAGAAAAAGTGATTACCGATGTGATACTTGCATCTCAACCTAAAAAATCTTTTATCGAAGTTGATCAGCTTGGAGCATTGACGGTATTTTTATGTAGCGACTCGGCAAGCGCTTTGACCGGTGCCACTTTGCCCGTCGACGGAGCTTGGACTTCTCGCTAGGTTACACTTCTATTTTTCTCCGCAACTCACTGTCGGCATAGCGTACTTAGAATTCGCCAAGCCACACTACTTCAGTTTTGAGTTTTACAGAAAAAATTTTTTCAACTTCATCTTGTACATGTAAAATGACATTCGAAATGTCAGTGGCGGTTGCCGACCCACTATTCACAATAAAGTTAGCATGTTTTTCGGACACCCTGGCTCCTCCGATAGAAAAGCCCTTGAGGCCGGCCACCTCAATGAGTCGACCCGCTTTATCATTGGGAGGATTTCGAAAAACCGATCCACAGTTTGGAAGTTCTAATGGTTGCCTACTCGCGCGCACCCGATTGGCAGTGCGAACACGGTCGAGAAGTGTCGGCTTTGGATCATTCGGAATTTTGATACCCACTCGAGTGATGATACCCTCTTGCCAGCCGGTGCAATGACGATAATCCCAGTTAAGTTCCGCATTTGAAAATCTTTTGATCTCAAGCGAAGGTGTTTTTAAAACCTCAATCCAATCGACAATTTCAACAAATTCTCGAGGTTCAATTTGCTCGCCAACGCCCGCATTCATGACGACACCACCGCCAATAGACCCAGGAATACCAGCAATAAAAAGAGCCGCTTCAAGCTGGTATTTCAGAAGATGCTTGAGAAGATCTGACTTGGGGGTTCCAGCAAGGCAGACAAACGAAATTTCTTTGTTTGATATAGTCACTTCAATTTTAGAAAGTTTGGCTAACTGCAAAGTCAATCCACGCAAACCTTTTTCGCTCACTACAGAATTCGTGCCACCGCCCAAAACAATGTAAGGCCCATTTGCATTCCAATTGAGTGCTTCTCTTAGTTCTTCAACCGAAGTCGGAGCGCAAAAGAATTCGGCTTGTCCACCAACTTGCCAAGAATTTATTTTCTTAAGTGAAACATCTTTATGAATGAAGCTTGGTATTTGACTCATATTTTATGTTCGAGGACCTGCATTCCGAACTTCCAGATATCGCCTGCGCCAAGAGTTAATAGTAAGTCCTTGGGTCCGAGAGTTTTGGCAATCTCTTCAGCGCGTGACTTAAAGTCTTGAAAATA
>JAYUEB010000193.1:0-2116 GCA_043739525.1 Bdellovibrionales bacterium | reverse complement strand
CTGATGTCCTCAGCGGGTACTTCATTTCTTACATCACACATCTTTCTCCTACGAAGCAGATTTTAATTGGCGATCCCATCATATGCGAAGATTTGAAGGCAGCACTGTTAGCTCAATCTGTTAGTGAGAAGGAGCAAAGCTACAAAGAGCTTCTAGGTATTTTAAAATGGCCGACAGGCGAACTAAAAGAACAGGTCGAAAAACAGCACTCCATTCGACAAATTTTAACTGCTTTGAAAGATGAGGCGACTCCCGTCGCTGGTGGCTTTAACTGGACACAAAAATGCTTACTTGATTCTCTAGGACTTTATAAAAATCATTTGGAGGACACTCTTCCTGCCCTATTTAAATCTGACTTATTGAATTCGTCTACGGACTCTCAAATTCGCTCGCAGCTGCAGACCTTTGTTTATAACGAATGTCAAAACCAAGTCAGTTGCGCAAGGCCCATCAAAGATGAAATCATTCGGCTCAAAGATTTCAATTTGAGTCGCGTGTATGTTTCAATGCTGGTAAGAACCGGGGCTCCGGGGTATATTGCGATCTTTGAAGTTTTTGATTCTCTTGATGACAAAGAATTGGAGACTCAAAACTCTTATTCACAAGTGATGGCTCAAGTTTTGATAAACGCGGTGGGTTTTTCGGAACCGACCTTACGAGAGCTCGCCCTCCAAGAACTTGATCGGCGTCTTGCCGACAAAACTTATTCGAATACAAAAAAAGATTTTTTAACTAAGTACAACCCACTGAGGCCCCCGACCAGTGCTATTCAGGTGAGTAAGAATAATCTCAACGAAACGATTGAGACTGGTGAAAAGCTTATCAAGACTTATCGAACGAGTATTCCGGCTTCCACTCATGATTTGGAAGCATGGTTAAACTCAGTTCAACAAATTTATGGTGCGAATCTTGAGGACTCACAAAAGCAAGTACTGAGTCGCCTACTTGGCGATTTTCTTGAATGGGCGGTTCAACACCTTGGATCCGAAGCAAATGTGATTGAACGCATTCTACAGATTGCGGCTGATAAAAGTAAATTTATTCAGCCACTTCCAATCGCTCACAAATTTTTAGTCGAGAAAAAAACTGAGTTCTTGGGAATACGCCTGCTGATGCTTGAGTCTCCGATGAGTTCAAAGACAATGTCTGAAATTTTAGCGGCCATTAAAAAGGCTCCCGCTGATCAAAGAGCTAAAACACTTAATCTCTTAGTATCAAGAGGTGTTCAGAATATTTCTGGCCAATTTATCTTTGAGATAAGCGAGTTAGTTTCGACTAAAGACTTTTTTCAATTTCTAAATTATCTCAATGGCAGCGCCAAAGACGACTACATTTTGAACTGGCATAGAAATGAAAAGACTTATCAGGATCCAAAAGCGAGAGCGGCATTTCTCTGGCGTGGTTATATCGTAATGAAAGATGCCTCTCTCATTGCTCCGATGCAGTCCTATTGGACCAAAAATCCGAGCTGCAATGAAGATCGACTATTTGAGTTGCAGACCTATACAAATCTTCATCACGAGCTCAAGTCCGATCTACCCTTAATTGATGCTCTTCTCAACTGTTACGCTCAAAAATCCAATGATGAGATCCCAAATTCGCTTATTATGCTCACTTATGGTGGAGACGAAAATCTTAAGATCATTAAGGCAAGTATTTCAAATTCGAAAAAACTATCGAACGAACAGAAAAAAACTCTCCTCGAAAAGCTCAGTGCTAAATCAAATTATCCGCCGGTGTATCCAAATGGCGGCGCAGATACGAACGCGGAAGGCGACATTTGAGAATTCAACATGACTAACTATTTATTAGCTCTCCTTGGAGGTGCAGTCATTGGCCTGGCCGCTTCACTCATGCTTCTCTGGAATGGCCGCGTGACAGGAATCAGCGGCATTCTCTACCTTGCTGCTGTAAAACCTGCGAAAAACGAAAGATTTTGGCGCTGGAGTTTTCTCTCCGGTTTAGTGGTTGGCGGCTTACTACTTCGAGTTTTTTATCCGAAAGCTTTTCCCGAAGGCTTTCAAGGAAATGTCTGGACGCTTATTTCCGCAGGAATGCTCGTTGGTTTCGGAACCGTTCTTGGAAGTGGATGCACAAGCGGACATGGAGTCTGCGG
>JAYUEB010000192.1:0-2120 GCA_043739525.1 Bdellovibrionales bacterium | reverse complement strand
ATCCTTGGCGTCAGCTTGGGTTTCTCCAATTGCCGCTTGTAAGTATGGACTTTTTGAAAACGCGGAGTGAGTCGTTGTCACACCTGAGCTGTAGTAAGCTTCAATTAAAGTGTGCCCTAATTTTTCGATTTCAGGATGGGATCTCTGAGACAAGACCAAAATATTTTCAGCCGCATTAAAATAATCAACTGTTCTAAAATCGCGATCAAAACTGAGTTGGCTTGAAGCAATACTTTGAACTTTGAGATCATCAATTTTGACATCTGAATCGTGATTGCGCGGCCCAAAATCCTTTACAGGATCGGGAAAGTTCTTCACTTTCACTTTCGGCGCGCATGAGAACATGGCAACAAGAGCCAACGCACTCACTAAACTGATTTTCAAATTTTGTCCAAATCGAAACATCTTTTAGCTCACCTTTAAAAGAATGCCGTTAACCACAACTCATTTGTTGTGATCCGTGGCATGTTAACTCCAGCAAATGTATCTGAATACTCAAAGCTTGCGATAAATGGCATAAAACTTTGTTGCTTGAAATACGAAGTCACTGTGCTGTAAGCGAGACCAAACTTAACAAGTTGATAAGTTGAATTCGTTGCAGAATTGAGCATAGCATAATCGTAATTCATCGCTCCGTTAAAGCGGTCAGCGGCCTTACTCTGAGCCTCTAATCCACCAGAAACGGCAAGTCGTGATAGAAATTCATAGGTCGCAGAAACACCAACACCCGCAGCATCTCCGATTTTACGATCTACTTTTTCAGTTTGATCTTGCGCCGGCAAAGTATCGGTCGAATCAAGTGGAACACGTTTATCAACTCTATCTGCAAAGTTATAATGATAAAAAACTTTCGCAGCTAAAGTGAGTGGTGCCGTCACTCGATAATTCAAAATGATCTGCTGCTCAAGTGAAGTCTGTCCTGAAATATCAAGTGCCGTCAGATCATTGGGATCTGCTTCGGGACCAGTCGGAAGACCCAAGAGAGTTTTAGCCATTAGCTTAAAGTTGTCATCTTTATAGAATTGGTAGAGACTCGCGATTTGAACGTCGCCCATATAGGTGTGATTCGTGTGACCCAATGGTTGGTAACCGAGAGAAGCCAAAGTTTGTTGAGCTTGTGTCACTAGATTCACTTTTAAAGAATTAAAAGCTCCGTTGAGCTGAGCCGACGAATAACCCACTTGAGAATGAATCGCATCGATATTCGATCCGGTAGATTCGAGTCCCACATCATTTTGATAATGAATAACTGGAACACCAATCGCGAGAGTCCATTTATCCGTTATTCCGCGGGCTAAAACCGGAGCATAATAATTGATTTGAGGTTGGATATTGAATTTGAGATATCCTAGATTGATTTTATCGCCAAGGTTTTGAGAACCGAACTGATTCAGAGCCGAGACCAATTGCGCAACTTGCGGCTGAATCGAGATGAGCTTATTGGCATCAAATGCCATGGTGTGGACGTCGCCCAAAGACTGAAGTGACCCATCTGAGCCATACTCCTGCCCAACGCCGCTAATAAATCCAATTCGAATTGACGGACTGTAAATTCCTTTTGGCAAAACATCGGCGGAATCCATCGCAAAAACTTGTGCGGCAGCGGCAAAAGCCATCGCAAACACTAAGAATTTAAGTCCCTTTGAGTATTGAATTTGAATGTCATGCGTTGAATATGATTTCAAGTGAACTCGCTCGTCATTATTTAATTGTTGGGAACGAGAAATCTCATTGCTAAAAAGAGGCCAAATTTTTTAGGTCCAATCTCTTTTTTTTAACATAAGCAAAACTCAAATTTTTCTGCGCGCTTTTGATTCTGATTGTTCTCAAGACACATTCAAATTAAGCTGAGGCTCAGCCCATTTGAGGCGCCTTGAAAAAACTATAAACCTGGGTGACAGAAAATGTTTAAGTCGCAAGAAAATTTAATCCCGTGCCAACCGCCCCCATGGGCTAAAACCAGCCACATCCATACCATCGTCGCCTACTTAATGCCATCTCCTTCTGCAGGAGCTTATGATGAAAGACTCTTAATTCCCGTCACGGGCGGCGATAAATTAGTGAGCTTTTACTACAAGGGATCGAAAAAAATTTCGCTCTATCTTTTTCATGGGCTGAGC
>JAYUEB010000191.1:0-6454 GCA_043739525.1 Bdellovibrionales bacterium | reverse complement strand
CGGAAACATCATTAAGCGATTTGTAACGGCCAAGCAGATACGTCACTGCGACAAGAACAACAGTCATAGCGGCAATGCCTACCAATGACTGTTTGATTATGCTTTTTCTTAGGTGCCGTCGCAGTGAAGTGATTTTTGTCATTTGAATCTGATCTTCGAGAATGCGACTGTTTCATCGCTTGTCGGGACGTTGCTTAAATCAATTCCATTTTTTGCGACCACTACCGTCGAAAAATGGAATAGCGGTAAAATGCAACCCTCATTCGTTGCCTCTGAAAAAACTTTTCTGTATTCTAAATTTCGCTCGGACTGGTTCTTTAGAACCTTTGCACTCTGAACCCGTTTACTAAAAGCTTTTGATCCGGCTTCGCTCGCGTCAGGAATAATCGGCGGAGTTAAGCCAAAGAAAAATCCGATAGCACCTTCGATATTTGGGTCATTCACCGGCAGTGAGGCAGCAATGAGGTCGTATTTTCCAGCGACGCGTGCTGATTCAAACTCACTAAGTGGAACGATTTTAAATATGGGCTCAACGCCAGTCACGTTTTTAATAGATTCAGCTAAATTCTTACGAAGTGTTTCGCTGACTCGACTGTCAATGCCCAATATCTCAATTGCTTTTGATCGATATTTTTGCGGCACACCGTCATCTCTCAAAGACTTTTGAAAATCAGGATTAAACAAAACATAACCTGAAGGAAAAAATTGGTCCGCTAAATTAAACCCAATAATTCCGTCGGTCAGAATTTTTCTATTCATCCTTGAATTTAGAACGCGAACCAATTGACGACCTTCATCGTTCGCTAGTCTTGAACTTGGCGAAAGATGAAAAATTTTATCAAGACTTCGACTCCAAATTGAATAGTGATTTTCGACGAATTTTTTGTGCGTGCTTTCAGGCGTCAATGAAGACGACGTTAGAAGATTGATCCAATCGTTTTCCAAAAATGATTTTTGCAGTTCTTCGCCTTTTGGTGGTGGACGAATTGCAATCACCTCCGGCATATTGGGCGCTTTTTTATACCAAAGCGAACTTTGACCAAGTGACAACTCTCTGTCCGAAAATGATTTCAAACTGTACGGTCCCGAAGACCTAGAAAAATCAATGGAGCCATCTTTTTTCAATGCCAAAACGCCGTACATGGGCTCGGTCAGTTTTCTGATCAACCCGCTATTTTCTCCAACGACATTAAGTTTGAAAACGACAGTCAAATCGTCTTTTGCTTCAATTTTTTGGACAAGATCAAAAAGACTTTTTAAAGATTCTCGGTGAAGACGTTCGGCCCGTTGAAAACTTGAAACAACATCTTGAGCCGTGAGCTTAGTTCCGTCTGACCATTTAGAGTCTGCGCGGAGACGAAACGTGACTTCTTTTTCGGAAGTGTATTTCCATGATTCAGCAAGGCCTGCAATTGGCTCCTTCGACTCATTCCAATCCACAAGCGTTGATGCCAGCGCGTAGGACAAATCGAGATCGACAAGAGTTCGAATGTTGGCCGGATCAATCGGAAGTCCGAACGACATATAAGTTCTAATTTCATGATTTAAAGTTGTTTTCATCGCAAAAGCCTTTTCCCCTAGGATACCAAAAAAGACACAGGCAACAAGTGTTGCCTGTGTCAGAATATTACATTGCATCGCCGCCACCGTAGCAACTTGGTGAGGAGATCATTTGAAGGTCCAAGGTTATTTTGTCGCGGACTTCAATGAGCCCGTCTTTGTTAATGCCAATAATACTATCCTCCCAGTTAATTGTCTGCCCGAAAGTTTTCCGCTCAAGTACATCGCGCACCAGCAAGCGATCCTCGAAATTCAAGGATTCCACCGGCGTAAAGACCGGTAGCAGTGGTTTGTTGGAAGCGTTCGCTTCTCCTAGACCCAGTAGCGCCGATGCCACAATGATCGATATTTGCGTTTTGTTCGACTTCATTTCTTCCCCCCTTTAGGAAATAATATGCGTTTTTAGATTCCATTCTGTTTTAATTGGCGAAAGCCTCCGGCTAGCCGCCATTTTTGAAATTATATTTATGTTGGACGGTCCCCATCGAAGTTCAAAAGCGGACGGATGCTCGGCAAACCCGACTACGAGTGGGTCAATCGCAATTGTTCGAAATTGAAATTCATCAAAGGAAATTTGTTCGAGTTTCTCATTCCAGAGGTGGCTCGCTGCTTTCCATGGGAGCACTTCGCCAAACAGCCAGCTCGGTAGTCGTTCGTAGTAGGCGTAATAAACAGCGTGTGCAGCCGGATCGATTTGACCCGAGTAGCCGGACTGAAGTGCTAAGGTGTCTTCCCAAAAGGCTCGACGTAAATAGAGGTGCGCAGCTCTGCAGGCTTCGGCGATGGCGCCTTCTATTGAAAGCACAAGCGTTTCACGCGTTGAATGGCTTGAAACTCCAAAGCCGTCTTTATTCATAAAAATGCAAGTGACCGACGGGCCTATCCCATTTGTCGAAAGCAAAAGTCGCATAATCGGAAATTCGCTTTTGATGAGTTCATTGTTGCGCCAGTTTTGAAATGAAATCGGCAGGTCGTGTGGATCAATTTCCATAAATGGAGTCGATGAATACCACTGCGCAAGAACCGCATCACGTTCGATCAATTCAAAAATTGCCGCCTGCTTTGCCTCCGCCACCGTTTGGTGTGCAGCCCATCCGTTACTGGATTTTACATTTTCGGGGTGTGACTTGTTCCACTGCATCAGTGCCGCGCGTTCAAGAAGTTCTGCGACAGCTTTGGTCATGGCAAGATTAGCGTCATTGGCTTCGCCGCAAACAAGAAGTCTTTTTCCAAAAACCACGGCTTCGATATTGATGATGTGTGAATGAAATCTAAATCCATCAGGCCGCGTGCCGTGGCTTACCGCGCACTCAGTAAATGGATACGGCAACGACTGCCACCAAGTTAGATTTTCTTGAGATTGCTCAGGTGTCCCCATCGAAATTCCCCCATGTCACTAAAGTCCCGAGCTTTAGCGACGAGGTTTTCAATATGCCAATTCGGGGCCACAGGATCTTTTCGGGCTTGAGCGATGTTAATTTGAGTTATGACGATTTTAAGTGGGTTTGACAGCAGTTCTGTCGGTTTTCGTTGGCATGAATACGTTTGAAAAATACAGGTTTCCTTTACGTCGCCGTGATTTTTAAAAAATTGAAATTTACTTAAGCTCTGAAAATCATTTGCGAAAGTTCCTGTTTTGTTAGCGGAAAACCGACCATAAAGAAATCCTTTACGAGCGTATATTTTTTATAGGACAAACTGCCGAACGTCGCTCGGCTCTAGAAAACCCGGCTCAATTCCTGTGTTGATCACTCAAAAAAAGTGGCTCTTCAAAATTTGTCGCATGAATTTCGCGACAAAAATAATCTCAGCTATAACAATTTATTATTAATAAACCACCCAATACAGAATTCCTGTACTCATACAGAAAATCTGTATCCCTATTGAACTCTTTGAATTCATTCAGAGAAGTTTCAAATTTCACACATCGGCATAAAGAAATCCTGAATGACTTGAGCCCCTTTGTTAGCACGTGAATTCGCGCAATTCCATTTTCATTTCAACGACATAACTCAGTTTCGCAAAAGTGTTGGCACTCCTTGCAATTTAAAAAGGTGAAAGGTCGTTCGTTAAAGAACGGTCGAAAACTTAAAGGGGGATCACTATGTCAAAATCTTATCTTAGCAAATGTCCACGCTGCGGGACTCGAAGTTTCGAAACACTCGGCAACTACGCTCACTGCATCGAATGCCTTTACGTCGAAGATCACTACTGCGACGTGGAGACCGCCTATCATCAAGTTTTGCGGCTACAGCGAGAACTTGCAGCGGGAAAAGCCACCGCGAAAATTATCGAACTACCACAAAAATCTAAAAACAAAAAAGGAGAAGCATCGTGATGCTCAAAAAAATAAAACTCAAGGTCCGTGCGCTTTGGATCAGGCTCTCTACGAGCTGGATGGAAGCGCACGAAATGCAAAAACGAATTGATGAGGCTCGTGCTGAACATATTCGACGATTTGGATTCCATTGGAAGATTTGAAAAGTGTTGGGGTGGTTCGACTTGAAATTCTTGAGCGAAAGGCCGTGTGGCTTGCGTTTAGAGGACTGAAAGTTTTTGAGATCGCGCGGCAGCTAAGTCTCAAATCGAAGTCAGTTGAAAAATTGCTCGGAAACGCACGTCGAAAAATAACTGCCGCCAGTTTGGCAGAAAGAGAGAACGCATGAATTTAATCAATGATCAGCTTCGTAGAAACGATATCGGTCGATGGGTAGTGGAAAACTATGAACTCACCTCAGGCGATTCTGTTGAGCTTCTAATCGAAGGGCATTGGATCAGTGGCCAAATCGAATTTTGGAACGACGACTATCACTGGTTCAGCCAAAACGATGGGGTGCCAGTCGTGCTCAATTCTAACCTTCGCGCTCGGCGCCCACGCGGGAGGTACTAAGCCCATAGATAAAATCTAAATCTGTGGGGAACGAAAGGCGCGAATTTTAAACTTTTACTTAGGAGATTTATTTGAAAACAGAAAATACGAAATGTCATAGGCTTCACTGGCTTTGCAGTGAAACAGGAAAACGCTATCCAGCAGGTGTTGCTTTTTTTAACGAACTTCAGGGCGACTATCGCCTCAAGGTCGATACCTTTCCGGAGGATAAGGTCATCTACCTAAAACCCATTTCAATGAGCGAAGGCATGATCCACTTTCGGGTAGAAGCGGCCGTCAGGAAAAACGGCGTCGTGCTTCACCGGGCCGAAATTGGCGAAGGTCACGCAAGCGTTGAGGATGGTTTTCCAGTGTTTATGGATATCGGTCCCTTTACGCGCACCCTTGTTATGGAGGCTGCGTGAGTAAAAGAGGCGCCGCCTTGGCGCTTTTTGCGGGAGTAACCCTATTCATGGTTTTTTGTCCGGAGCTTGCGCTCGCGCAATTTGCGGGTGGTGGTTTTGAGTCCAAAGTTCAAGGCGTCACGAACGGTCTGATTACGTTTTTGCTTCCAGCAGCAAGCGTCATCGGACTGGTGTATGCGGCAATCTTGGCAGCCACAGGTGACGCCAGCGCTAAGCAGCGCATGGTTTTGGTCGCTGTGACGTCCCTCATTGGAATGCTTGCACCACTCATCATCAGATGGATTCAAGGGATGGCGATGTGATGGAACTTAAATCATCAGAAATTCATCGACGGCTTGATGCAAAATTTAAGATCGGAAGCGTGGAGGCTTCCGATCTTTTGTCGGTCCTGCTTTTAGCAGCCGTGCTGAATTTAGTTTTAGGCCGTATTCCATATAGTGCGATTTTTATTTTTGGAATTCCGGCGGCTCTTTTTGTGGGTCTGTACTTTGGAAAACGCGGGAAACCCGATGGATACCTTCAGCACGCCATTAAGTTTCATCTATCCACCGGCGAACTTCGTGCCGGTCACAAAGGGGACCATCAATGATTGCTAAAAAAATTCCATTTTTTTGCTTCGACGATCACACAATGATTTTTGAAGATGGCTCGCTCGGCGTAGGTTTTAAATTGACTGGCGTTGATATCAGCACCGCATCGCCGGAGATGATCAACTCCGTCAGTCAGAAAATTGAGAGCTTGCTCGTGGGGCTACCAGAAAACATCCGACTACAAGTTTTCTATCGACTTACGAATTCGGCGTGTTCGATTTTAGATAAACATAGCGATGCATCCAGTGAGGCTGTGCCAAACTATCAGCCCATCCGTGACGCGCGAATTGAATTTCTAAATAAAAAAATGGGCGATGATGCTCTTTTTATTCCGGAGATTTATGTTTTTCTGCGATCAGCATCGCTGAATTTAAAAAAGCGCAAGTTTTTTGAAAAAGAAGAGACCTTCCAAGGTTTTCCAGAAAAAGAATTTCTGGCCGCAAAAGAGCGGTTCTATATTTTGGTATCGCAGTTTGAAGCATCCCTAAGATCAGCATTGGTCGGTCCAGTGCGGCTATTAAGTGATGAATGGTTTAAGCTCGCGTTTTCGTATTTCAATTTTGAGCGAAGTGAAAACCTAGGTAATCCGAAATTACGAAATTCGTTGGAGGCTATGGCTCCGAGCATCAGCAGCCAGCTCGCGCTGACGGACATTTCTGTTTCTGAAAAGCATCTTGCGATTGGAAATCTGAAATTTCGCGCGATTAGCCAAAGTCTTCTGCCGGAGGGAACCACTTACGCGTCGATGATTGAAGGACTGCTGCGCCTGCCATTTCATTATTGGTTATCTCAAAATATTCAAACGCTTGAACAGCGTAAAGAAATCGAGGGCTTGGAACTAAAACGTCGAATTGCAAATTCGATGGCAAACGGCAGCAACAACGTGTCCGACATCGAAAGTGAATCAAAGTTATCAAGTATCGAAGATCTTCTGCCCCCCTGTTTCAGGAAAGATGTCGCATGAGTTAAAAATGACTGGGGGCGAGATATGAGATTTAAGTGGGATTGCG
>JAYUEB010000190.1:0-2136 GCA_043739525.1 Bdellovibrionales bacterium | reverse complement strand
GCGCCGGACCACCGATAAATTTCCCGCCTAAACCCGGCGTCTCATGTGAAGGCATAAGGTAAGACCCGCCAGGCAATAAACCTTCACGAACTTCAAGTGCAGAAACCTGCATTTGATGAACATCCTGAGTTTCAAAAAAACAAAATCTGTGCGACGGGATCAGCCATGAAGTTCGGGTTGCCTAAAGCATTTTTGAATAAATTAAAAAGATTCAACAACGCAAAACTTTCATTGGGGTACGTATATACGAGTTGTGTCGGATAATTTTTAATTAGTTTATTTAGGCTTGAAAATGGAGCCTCGGCAAACTTCGAGGCGTCTGCCTCTCGAAAAGTACTTGCTAGTAGAATGGTGATTTTATGAGTCAGTTTAGATTCAACACTTTGAATATCCGTTTGAGTTGCTATTTTAATCTGTTGAATCGATAAAGGATTTTTAGCAACGGGAATTCCATCCTGAAGGTCCGCGCAATAGGTAATATCTGTATCGTCGTAATCGTAACTGAAAGACTCACCACTCTTAAAGACGTGAGTATGGATTGCATCTCTTTTATCTAGCATCTGAGATGCTGGTGAGTTTTCAGCACGAGCAGTAAATGAAACACAGCCTGAAGTAAGCAGGCCTGTGCAAATGAATAATATGTAACTTTTGGCCAGAAAAACTCCAGTTAATATTTGTTGCGGAATATATCATCGTTAGCCATTTTTATCAAAAACCTGGCGCCCATACACATAGATTTTACAAATAATTTGCTACGAAGGCGTTTTATCTCACGCCTGACTGTGCTTGTTCGGGGAGATTCCGCTCTAAGGAGTTATTAAAAAATCCCCGGTGCACACAAACTTTCCCTTTGAGCCTGCTGAAGCAGATGCATCGAGGTGAATCACTCCATGAGCGTAAGTCAAAGTGTCCTCGCCGGGCGCCGGGTGGGTTGAGCCATCTCCTTCAACGTAATTGTAGGTGACCTCGTAGTGAAGACCATTTGAAGTGAAATGCCCTTGACCACTTCCGGTCGCACCCGAAATTGATTTGAGATTAAAAAAGCCATTTGAGTCTGGACCAAAAACAAATTCGTCCAGCTGATCATCCCATTTCAAAGTATTGTCTGTAAAAGTCATGACAGTGGGATATGAGCTACCGTTACAAACTTCAGTTCCTTTGTACATCCCGTTGGGTATAGGTCCAAGAGCGAAAGCATTTAGGCCAATAAGAAAAGTTAATGCATACAAAATTCGGCTCATTTTTATATCCCCTTATTGAAAAGTATCTTGTATTAAGTTCTTCAAATTGAAATGTTTGCCAGCAATTCAATTTGAACATTCTCGAGTCAGATATGAAACTATATCAAAGTTGATCGCACTGCAAAGAGGATAAATTTCGAATAGGCAACTGTCATCCTTTTTTAATTCTATTTACCTGCCTTATTTGGGTTTTGCTCTATCATTTGCGACTATCCCAACTTAAACCAAATCAGCTCAATAAAATAGATTGCGTAGACTAATAAAACAAAAGCGGCCAAGAGCGCCGAAAAAGTTTCTAATAATGTTAGCGGCAGGGCTTTGCCATTCGTCAGAATAAGTCGCGGTTTCCACAACGCAAAAATGCAAGATGATAAAGATAATATAAAACAAAAAATAATCATCATTGGTGTCATGTGAAATCGAGCTTTGGGAGGTGCCGGAAAGAGCGCAAGAAGGAATGCGAATGAAAGGAGTGCGAAAATAAAGCGCTTCATTGCTGTTTGAGTTCGAGTCTGCGCTTGCTTTCAGACCTCAACTGTCGAGCGAACTTAAAATGAAAGCTTCGAGTTTTAATCTCGGTGCCGTCGTGAAGTTTGAAGATAACATTGACTAAAAATCGCCCGACTGGTGCAGGTGCCTCACTCACGCTAGCAATCGAATTCCAAGCTATAATTTTTTTCGAATAAATCGATTTCAAATTCAAAGATTCTTTTGAGAATTCGACTTTCCAGAAATGGGCTGTGACAGACGAGTAAACCGATGCGGCTGCCAATAGAAGACTGACTGCATTGAACCAATGGGAATGGCTCAAATAGCCTTCTTTTTGAAATACAGCCCAAAGGCAGAGAGCAAGAAAAAAACTCGCTACGAATAGAGGTCCAATACGGACTCCTAA
>JAYUEB010000189.1:0-6485 GCA_043739525.1 Bdellovibrionales bacterium | reverse complement strand
CGTCATATACAATCGAACCTTGGCTAATCAAAAGTAAGCGATCGGCGAGTTGCGAGATGTCGTCCATATAGTGGCTAGTCAAAATCACTGTGGGACGGTGTTCGCGAACATAGGCGATCAAAAATTCACGGATATTTGTCTGTGCAACGATATCAAGTCCAATCGTTGGCTCATCTAGAAAAAGAACATCAGGCTGATGAAGAAGAGCGCCGATGATCTCCATCTTCATTCGTTCTCCAAGAGAGAGACGACGTAATTGAATATGAAGTTGCTCGCGACATTGCAAAATCTCGCAGAGAAGTTCGATGCGCTTTTTTGCTTGAATTGGATCGAGATCGTAAATGCGAGTTAGCAAATCGTAACTATCAGCGGCTGGAATATCCCACCAGAGTTGATTTTTTTGCCCAAGCAAAATACTGATTCGTTTTAAGAACTCGGGCTTACGATCCCAGGGATTCATCCCTAAAACTTTTGCTTCGCCGCTTGATGGGTAGATAAGACCAGAGAGAAGTTTGAGCAGAGTTGTTTTTCCGGCGCCGTTGGCACCGACAAGTCCAATGATTTGCCCACCTTCAATTTTTAAATTAGTAGCGGCCAGTGCAACTTTAGAAATGTGATTGCGTTTCCAAAAGCCTTTCACAGAATTCATGAGACCTTGCTCTTTTTTATAACTCTCGTAAACACGTGAGAGATTATTGCACTCAATGACGTTCGCCATTTATTTTCCCCTAAGCGCATCGGGCTTTAGGCCCCAAGATTGAAGAATCTGAGATTCGTCTTCGGTAGACATGGCTTTTTTAAATTTCGCTCCAGATTGTCCTTTTACGCGTCTCTCGCAATCGCCCCAAGTCGCGTGACGCATTGGAATTGTACCTACTAAACTCAAGTATGAAAGCGCCACCTTTTTTTCAGCCTTTTGGCCTTTCATTTCTGGTAGCGGCTCAAGTGTCGGAATTTTGAAAAAATCAAATGAATAGTGTGCGGCTGAACCTTCGTATAAATCAGGAGATTTTCGATGAGAGAATTCAACGGCGATTTCATCACAACGTTCATTACCTTTAATGCCAATATGCCCTCGAACAAAATTCCACGAGATTTTACTGTCTGAGAAAGACTTTTTTCTTTTAGCGACAACGCTCACAAGTTCTTCCCAATATTCTCGATTTGAAACTGGCTTACCTTCGGCTGTCGTCCACCCTCGTTTTTGCCAGCCGTATGCCCATTGTGTAATTCCGCGAATCACATAGACTGAATCCGTCAGCATCATGATTGAGCCGGGATGGTCCTCAACACTTCGAATGGACTCAATAGCTCCTCTCAGCTCCATTTGATTGTTTGTCGTTTGAGGTTGAAAACCACCGAGTTCAAACACTTGTTTTTGAGAGATACCAACTATAGCGCCCCAGCCGCCGGGTCCAGGATTTCCGGAACAGGCGCCGTCGCAATAAATGAGGATTTCAGCGCTTTTTTCTGACATAGATTCTTATTGCGTACCTCATGAGTAATGTCAAAAAAGTATTTCGCCAGAAGAAAAAACTGAGATAGGATAAGGTAATTCATTACGAAAAGGAATTGTCGTGCAAAAAGAATTAAGTAAAAAAAGCCTGACCTTACTTATCGTTCTCACTAGTTGTATTTTGAATTTTTCTTGCGCCAGCAAAGAATCAAAAGACAAGAATATTTCGGATAAAGATTTAGTGATGAAAAAACGCGTGGCGATGTTCGATGCGATCGTTCGAGAAATTGATCGAGTGGATGCTGATCGAAAAGACATTTTAAGATTAAAAGGTGAAAACTGGGATCAGGATATTAACGACTTAAGAGCCGAAGTTGAAAAAGCTAGAAGCCCAGAAGAGTTTGGTCGCGCGCTTAGAAAAATCGATTCGATTTATCCACATGTTCAGTCACAACAAGTTTTAAATCCCGAACTCGAAAGCGTCCCGCTTGGGTCTAAAGTTGTTTTGCCATTCAAAATGGTTCCAACTGTGAAAGACCCAAACGAGCAACATTTTAAATATTTTATTTCGCAAGTGAATCCAGATGACTTTGAGTTGGGTGCGGTACCACATCTGGGTGACGAAGTGATCGAGATTAATAAGAAGGGCATTGAAGATTGGGAGCAAGAAAATTATGTTCTCTGTAAATCAGTCTCACATGCTGTTTGTGCACTTGAATTGAATCATAATTTTCGAAATGAAATCTTAAGTTGGGATCATCGAGAGCCGATTGAAATGAAGCTTCTTCGTGGGGCAGAAAAAATTGCGGTTAAGTTGAAAGCAAAAATTGAAACGAGCGCAGGTTTTGAGCCAAGCGAAACCGCAGATATATACAGCGATGTCTTTCCTTGTGGAATCGATATCAAGCGACGTTATTTCGAATTTGGATTTTTATACAAGGGGCGAAGACTTTGTGTGTTGGGTTCGCATGCCCATCCTGGAGTCGCGGTCATGAGAATTTCAAATTTTAACTACTCAGGTAATGACGATTCGATTCATTCTTTGCGACAAGAAATTGAACTTTTCAAAAACACATACTGGAATGACCACAACACAGATATTAAACACCTCATTATAGACTTGATGGACAATGATGGCGGAGATGCGCCTATGCCTTATGAAGCGCTTCTCATTGATCGTCCTTTTCGCGGACAGTATATGAAATACAAAAAACTTAAGGAGTGGACCAGCGAACCAGTCGAAGATTTGCTATTTACTCTTGAAGGCGACGGCGGAAAAGCCATTTGGCTTAAGAGTCTCAAAGAAGAGGCTAAGTTTAACGATAAAAACCTGGGTGACTTCTTCGATCCAATTCCACGTTACTGTGTGAATTCAAAATTGGATTGTCGTGTTGATAAATTCGAACCTGATGAACATCCCTTTAAGGGCGACATCAAAGTTATGCTCAATCAAAACTGCATTTTGGCATGTTCAAGTTTCGTATCAGACTTAAGTGAAAATCTTGGCAGTCGAGTGAGTTTCTATGGTTTGCCTGATTCGGGAGATGCATTGGCTTCACAAATCGCTATTAATCTGTTTTTGACTCCATCGGCTGCGAAGCCCTTTGAAATCAAATCTCAGGTTTGGAATTCAGCAGCTCCTCCAATTATAAATGATCTTTTACTCACTCAGACAGTCGCGTTTACTGCGACAACAGATGCAGTCGGAATGCCGCTGTCTGGAATCAGCCGTAGGATTAAAAAAATGCCTGAGATCAACTACAAAAACTATCCCGCGAATTATCCGGGGGATGTGCTCAAGCTCATTTTAAAAGATATTAAGAAATAGGTCGCGGTGAAAAGCCGAAAAACTGAATAAAGTTTTTCACGCGATCAACAGAATTCAAGATTTGCTTTTCGATTTTTAAAAGTCTTCTTTGAAGTTTTAAATCAGTTTCTTCATGTAAATGTTCAAACTCGAAATTGAGATTCAGCCAAATAAAACTCTGGCTTTGAATCTCGATCCATTCTTCATTCACATGAAAGTCGACGCCAACAGCCTGTTTACGGCTGACACCGGCTTTCGCAAGTCCACGATTGCTCCACGGCTTAACGGCAATATTTGAACGTAGGTCTTCCTGAGGCTCTGAATTCACTTTTTCAGACTGAGCTTTCTTAGGCTTACTTCGTTTTTTAAGATCATCCAGGCCGAGCGACATTGGGCTCCTTATAAAGTACTTATAGCTGAATCCAAAACAGCACTTTTTTCAAGCGCGAAATTCTTAAAAATACTTTGAAGGATATTTCGCATCTCCTGGGCCGCCTCAGACGAGCTCATGAACTCAGGCGTCGACAGATGCAGAGCGCAAGCCTCCTCGCCAACGATGCTTTCTTTAATAGGAGTTTGGATGCAGTTCGGCAGTTGCTCGGCGTACCAATTGAAAATTTCACGGCTCAATTTTCGTGAGGCCGAATACTTAGTTGGAACAAAAACATGCTTGAGATCTTTGCGCATCTCTTTCTGAAAATCGCCAACCAGGGCTCTGAAAACTTTGAGATTGCGAAAATTATTAATCTTACACTCAACCGGAGAAACCAGAAGATCACTCGCAATCAAAGCATTCGTAATGAGACGATTCCAATTTGGAGAACAATCCATCAAGATAAGGTCAAAATCTTTTTTAAGAACATCCACCACATTTTCTTTCAACCAATATTCTCTGCGATTTTTATTCATGAGAGATTGATCAAGCGCTACGAGCTCGGGTGTTTCGGGAATGAATTTCAGAGTTGGCAAATCGGTCGAACAAAGAAGATCTTCAATTTTTTCAGTTCCATCAAAAACTTGCGCAAGGCCGCGAACGCGATTTACTTTTTCGAGTGCCGACTCAAGATTTTCATCGTCAGCAATAGCTTCAGATCCGCCAAGTATTTCAGTGATATCAGATTGCATGTCGAGACCAATAACACAAGTTTTGATATTATGAAGAGCTGCAAGTCTTGCCAGGTTGAGTGTCAGTGCAGTTTTGAGAACTCCGCCTTTTGTAACAAAGATTGAAACCGCTTGAGGAGTTGCAGGCTTTCGCAAGAATCCAATTTGCTCACCGACAAGAGCAAGTTCTTGATTGCTCCAAGACTTCAATCTTCGACCTTCTGAATTTTTCGAAAATGCAGGAAGACTCACACCAACTTGCTTTTCAAGATCGGCTGAGGAAAGTGAACTTCCGAAAACTTGCAGAGCTTTTTTGATATTGCAATACTCGCCTGTGCTCATTGAGAGTCTCCCCATTTGTTTGAGGTTAGTTGAGCAAGAGAGTTTGGGATTTGCAAACTAAAAAAATAGAGCACAAACTTGCGAAACAGTTTTCAGTTTACGGGCAGCCGTCCTCGGTGTGCAGTTCTTCGGTTTCAGTCTCAGTTTTGCCGTAGCGGTTCAGTTTTCAGGGGCGGGCAAACCGAAATTGAAACTGTTAAACTGCAGACGGGGGACTGCTGCCTGCGGACCGCCAAAACCACTGTCAAACTTTTAGACACCCGAAATGAGACAGGTGAGTGATTCAGAATTTAAACAATACTTTGCCTACAAATCCCCTAAAAGCAGGCCTTAGATGGCCCGGCTTTAGCATATTGATAATATAGGATTATTCACTCACGAAACTGAGAGAGGTTTTTTATATGAAAATTTTGAAAGCTATTTTGATCACAGGGACATGTACTTTCATTCAGACCCAAGCTTTTGCTTCGGCCCCTTCTTGCATTTCTTATATTCGAGGGAATCAGCCTCAAGAGGCTCAAACTTCTGCAATTCCAGCATGGAAATCAAATGTTGAGAAAATGATTCGGGCAACAGATGACGAAATCTCTCGAGTTGGAGAGGCCCTCAATCGCGAGAAGCCTGAGTATCAGCAAAATAGCAGCAATCAGATTACATTGGCTGCGAATCGAAGTTATGTTCGAAAACTTCGCGAGATTTTTGAGATGAGTGATGATCAAATGCTTGAAGGTATATCAAATAAAAAGATTTTGTCTGCCTCGTCTTACAATGCTCGTCTTGTTGAACTCAAGCTTGATATTGAACATGCTCAGAGGCTTTTTAAGCTTGCGGCGCAAGGTGATCGCGCAGACTCGCAAGATCGCGCCAAACAATACAATGCCGAAATGGATTTAGAGCACGCAGAAGCGAATCTTAAAAGCTTTAAACTACAAAATAGAAGTGAGAGAAGCGTGTTTCAAAGCGTTCAAGCGAAGCAAGCGGCACTCATTGCTGCCGTTGCCTATATTAAGCAATATCAAGGTTACTATGTTCAGTACGTGTTACGCACCCAAGAAAAGGGTGGCAATTGGTCACGTACTGTTTTGGCTAAATTAGATATGCAACGTTTTGAACAAGAATTAAAAGATACGATGGACACACCAGTCGTATCTCATCAATAAAACTTCTTAATTACCTGTGCCGCTGTCAGTAGTTCCATTTTTACGACCGCGGTGATCCTCTTTATTTGCTGAGTCAGGGTTAGCAATTTCGTAACGAAGATCTGTGAAGCTGTGTGTATCGCAAAGTCCTCCGGCTTCCTTTTTACAAGTTGGGCAGGTTTGACAAGTCTGTGGTTGAACTTCCGTCGTACCTTCACAATTTGGATCGGCTTCGCCAGTCTTAGCTGAGGTCGGACATTTAAAGCTGACTTTCGGACCTTCTTTTAAATTAGGATCAAGTACGAAATCAGATGGTTTTGCATAATCTCTTTCGTAGTTTTTTGCATCAGATTCACCAGGTCCACGATCATCGGCGTCGTCTGCTTTTGCATTGGGAAAACTGAGTACCAAAATCAAAGTTGAAAATATTAAAAACAAATTTCTAAAGTGAGGCATAGAGAAAGCCTTTCTGGAATTGTCCTGTTTCTGGTTCGTCACGTATTTCATTATAAGCTCAATTCGCTTGTAGCTGGGGCGATCAATTCCAGCAAATTATTAAATGTTGATGCGACTTGCATCGCAACAGTTGGACCATCTTTGCTTCCAACCTTTTCGATCTCTCCGTTTGGCTTGTAAG
>JAYUEB010000188.1:0-2154 GCA_043739525.1 Bdellovibrionales bacterium | reverse complement strand
CGCCATAATGCTCACAGAGCTGCTTGACAACGAAAAGACCAAGGCCAGTACCTTTGTTACCTTTGGTAGTGAAGTCAGGTAAAAATATTTTACTTTTAATTTCATCAGCGATTCCAGAACCTTGATCCTCAACTGTAAGGTGAATTTCCTTTTTATCTTCTATAGTTCTTATTTTAATGACTCCCATTGCGCTAGAGGCATGTATGCTATTTCCAATGATATTTTCAACTATTCGGCCAAGAATAGGAGATGGGATACGAACTAAACATCCATCTGCAATATCCGGCAAAAATTCAATTTTTTTATCTAGGACGTCAGGGTCGAAAGCCAAATCTTTAGTTAAGTTTTTTAGCTCAGTAGATATATCTAATATCGGCGTTGTGCTTTCGGTGACTTCGCCAGTCTTATACTTATAAAGAAGTTTTAACTGTTCTGCGTAGGTAGAAAGACGTTTCAGGTTAGAACTCAAATTTTGAATCAATATCTGATCTTCTTCATTCAAAGCTCCTCGCATCTGAATAATTCCGACAATTCGTTTTATTCTTGCTACAGGGTTGAGAATATCGTGACCGATTCCTCTCAACGTAGTGAGAGCTCCTTCTTCACGAGCTAATTTTTCAAGGAGATCAATCTCAGCTCTTAGGCCAGTAAGTGCATTTTCAATCGGCTCGATCTCTGAGAAAGGCGCCGATTCATATTGCGAAACGTCCTTCGGATTAGCCGAAAGTCTTTGAGCCCAGCTTGCCATAGTCTCACCTACAGCCTTGATGGATTTTATAATGTTAAAATAAAATCCAAAAGCTTGAAAAAGCATACCGAGTACAATAGCGAGAATGACCGAAGCTACCAACGGCCAATTGGTGTGGGGATGTTTTTCAATGTGAAAATATCCCCAAAGACTTAGCTTTTCAGAATCAAAATAAATCGGGTAATCAAATTTAAGTTCGTTTGAGAAGATATTTTGGCAGAGGCCGTTAACAGAATCACAAAAAGAAAAATGTGTTGTACTTCCATCTCCGACCCAAGGACTCTTAGCAGGATCTAAGAATAATAGTAATTCATCATCTTTGATTTCAAATTGCTTTCTAAGTCGCAACTCAAGTCCACGAACATCTCCCGACATTAGTTCTCTGCGGCCAGTTGAAACTGACGTTTGAGCGGCGGTTGTGATCTCTCTTTCGGCGTCCTTGAAAACCAAAACAAAAAAGAGAGAAGCACTCAGTGTTGCTGTCAAAATAATACCGGCGAGAGTCCATCCCAAGGCTTGTTTTCTGATATGAGACACAAGAGATATGTTACTCATTCCATTCGTACCTTAGAAAATAAAACTGTCTCATCAGAGTTGGGAATAGATGAAATATTAACTCCATGCTTTGCAACGGCCAAACTTGAGAAATGAAAAAGTGGAAGAAAAAATCCAGCTTCTTGAGCGTGAATAATAATCTCTTTCATTTTTAGCGCTCTCTCTTCAGATGAAGGAAGACTTCTCGCAAGTTTTGTTTGATTGGCAAAATCATATGGTGCTTCACTTGATTGAATGGGAGCGGGGTCACGCTCCACAAAAAACGACATCGCACCCTCAAAGTTAGGATCTGCAACAGCAAAACCGGCACCCATTATATCAAAATCCCCTTTTTTCATCCGATCATTTAATTGTGGCAGGGGGAAGAGCTCACATTCGACCTTAGCACCCGTCGCGGCTTCAATTGTCCGGGAAAGTCTTTCCTTAAAACTGAGTGCGTAGGGATTGTCAGGAATAATGACTTTAACTAATTTGATTTTTGTTGGTGCTGGCTCAGTAATTGAAACTTTGGCTACTGACCACAAATCATAACCCCGCGGGAAAAACTGTTCGGCTTTGGCATGTCCTGCTAAATGAGACATCAGTTCATCCATATTAATTTTTTTGGCTAGGAGCTTGATAAATTCTGCTCCTCCTCGATTAATAAATGCCTTCGACGAAAAAAGACTAAAAGTCTTATCCAAGGCTCTGTGCCAGGTCTTAAAACCAGCCTTTGCCAGAAGACCTTCAGTCGAAGTTTTCATGAGTGAGGTTCCAGAAATGAGATTTGCCCAATCGTCCTTTGGAAAAGCCTCGATAAGATCTACACCCTGTGGTGGGCGCCTGATCGCCACTGACATCGGCATATCTTT
>JAYUEB010000187.1:0-2156 GCA_043739525.1 Bdellovibrionales bacterium | reverse complement strand
AGAAAAAACCAGAAACCAGAACTAAACCAAGGAGGCAAACATATGAATCATGTGACACGAAAAAGCCAAAGAGAATCTAAGAATCAAATTTCAAATGGTTCGCGTAAGCGAACTAGAGAGGCCATGCATGAAGCGCAAACCCCGATGGGATTGCCACAACGTATTGATAAAAAATAATATTATTTCTAATGTTGAGATGGGTCAAAGACTTGCCGAGGTGACAGAAGTTCTGTTAGATAATAAGTGCCAGCTCCGCAATCAATCTCAGTCCGTCATTCATACATCTCGATTTAATAGCGAGTTCCTATTTCCTTTTCCAAGGAGAAAGACGGGAACTTATGATTAAACGAAAACGCACCTCGGGTTTTAAGATTGGTTTTTACATCAGGGTATCGACTGAAGAGCAGGCTGAAAATCCTGAAGGCTCCATCCGAAACCAGGAACAACGGCTTCACGAATTTGTAAAACTCAAAAACATGGACGGCGATTTTGGCAATGTTGTCGAAATCTTTTCTGATCCCGGTATCTCGGCTAAGGATATGAACCGTCCAAGCCTCAGACGAATGCTTTCAAAAATCCAAACCGGCGAGATAGATCTCGTTATGGTTACTGATCTGTCACGATTGACAAGATCGACTAAAGACTTTGGTATTTTGTGGGAGTATTTGTCAGACCACGGCTGCAAGTTCCAAAGCTTACGGGACAATTTCGATTCGACGACGGCAGCGGGTGAAATGATCATGTTCACACTTGCAAATTTCGCACAGTTCGAACGAAAGCAAACGGCTGAACGGATTTCAAACTCATTTTTGGCCCGAGCCAAACGCGGTCTCTATAATGGCGGCTCCGTACCTTTAGGTTACCGAAATGATGAAGCGAGACGAGGTCATCTCATCGTCGTAACTGAAGAAGCAGAGCTCGTGAAACTCATCTTTAAGACTTTTCTAAAAGAGCAAACACTCGCAACCACTGCTAAGGCCATCAACGGTATGGGTATTCAACCTCCGAGACTCATGAGAGGAGGTGGGAGCACTCGCGGAAAAATCTTTCAGATTGCTGCAATTCAAAAAGTGCTCAAGCAAAAGGCCTATCTCGGTATCAAAGTCTACAAAGGTAAAGAAGGCTTTGAAGAAACTAAAGCCGTCTGGGAACCAATCATTGATGACACTACGTTTGATCGTGTCCAGAAAATTTTGACTGCCAACTTCACACGTAAAAAACCTCACAGCAAGATTCGATATCCTTACACGCTATCGGGTTTTCTATTTTGTGAGGCTTGCGGTGATCGAATGGCCGGCAAGTCTGCGCACGGTAAATGCGGCAAGATTGCATATTACGAACATTCGTGGGCAACGAAATCGCAATCGGCATTGTCGAAAAAATTGCTCTCGTGTACTCCGCACCGGATCTTAGCGAAAAAAATTGAACCGGTCGTTTGGGAGGAGGTTCGCAAGTATTTGCTAAAATCTGAGGTTGCAAAAGTCATTTTTGCTGAGGCGAAAGAAAACGCGGTAAAGGCAAGGCAAGTCAACGAGGCTGACAAGATCAAGCGAAAGATCACTGGGGTCGTAATTCAAATTGAAGCATTGGCTGAGCGTATTGGTCAGCTTCCTGTAGGTCTTGATCCGAAGCCGCTGTTTGATCAACTCGGCAAACTTCAATCAGCAAAAGCAAATTTCGATTCGGAGCTTGCAAGCAAACAATTGGATATCATTCCAGACCACCCGATTTCGCTCGACGATTTTCAAAAGTTCACGGAGGGTTTAAGAAAATTAACAGAAAAAGAAGATGACCCGGTGGTGCGGGGTCATCTCATTAGAACATTGGTCAAAAGAATCGATGTCCGTAAAGACGGAATTGAGATTCATTTTCATGTTGGCCAAAACCATTTTTTGCGGGAGCTTGGTGATTTTAAAAAATCATCGGGTTCCCGCCCTTTTTTTGTGTCCAAAACAGAGTTATCAGATTCCGAAGCAGTAAAAGAACACCTTAAATTAGCCCCCGTTTCGAGGGCTCAACCTTTACAAAAATATATTAAAGACGGGTGTTCGAATACTTTGACAAATGGTGGCTCCGGGGAGAATCGAACTCCCACGTCCTTGCGGACACTGGATTTTGAGTCCAGCGCGTCTACCAATTCCACCACAGAGCCATTT
>JAYUEB010000186.1:0-2157 GCA_043739525.1 Bdellovibrionales bacterium | reverse complement strand
TTGATTGATAAACGGATAACGTGTGCTGTTTAGTTTTGTGACGAGTCCAAATTTTTGATAGTTCGCATTGAGCTCGGCGGCAATGTCCGTATCTTTTGCTACTTCTGAAGGTTCGAGCTTCCACCATAAGTTGTCGTTCTGTGTGGGTGGTTTAATTATGCCAGGAAAAGGTGTGTGAGAAAAATCTCCGGTTTCATCAGAGAGTGTAAAAAACCCTTTGTGAACCTTCATGAGCTCGTTGAAACCAAAATATCTCCCCTGAAAAATACCATCCCTAGCAACATCCATTTGTTTGATGCCGACTTGAAAGTTATCCCAAATTTCTGAAGACTTTTTATCATTTGAAAGGCTGTAATCATCGCGATGTCTTTGATAAATCACAGGGACCGGAATGTTCTTAGACATCGCATCGTCGTAACGAAAACGTTCGACATATCTCATCGCTTGATAATAACTGATTTGAGTTAAATCGACTGAGTATTTGGTTTTTGCCTTATCCCGAATTTTTTGAAATTTTGTTGAAAGATCACACTCGCTCTGCATCTTGGCTTTATATGAGGCGACTTGCTCCGCAGAGTAACTAGCAGCATTCTTAATTTCGATGTCTTTCAAAACACAAATGTCTACCGCGGCAAAAGATTGAACCGTAGAAAGAAGAAGGCAAATTACACCCAAAAACAAAAGGCCTTTTTTCATCTATTTCCCCATTGTGAAGTGATTGGGTAGCACAAATTGCAAAGCAGATACCGGCGTAGGGGCAATTCAATGCTGGGCCCGGACATTTAGCAGGATAATTTTTTCAAAGCACGACTCCTTGAGCGGCTCTACAAGCCGTTTACAGTCGAAAAAAATCGGCATTAAAGGCAAATACGTCCTGCTCTTTAGAATCACGCACGATTTTTTTAAATTCGTCGATGCAGTCTAGAATCATCTTTCGAAGTACGATGCGGTCCTCTTCTGAAATTGTAATGACTGATGAGTAGTGAAGATTTTCAGGCTTCTCTTGCCGGGTGTAATCCAAAGATTTGAGCCGCCAATTTGAATGATGAAGACCTATGAAAGTCGAATCTTGTCCTAGATGAATACGTGTTTTGCCAATGCTAAATTTGCCTCCGTCATTTTTGATTAATTCGACACTTTCCAAAAAGGCGAGCGCCCTTCTCACTTGATGGTTGTCTATTGAGAGCCGTTTTGAAATTTGTTCGATATTTTGAAAATTCGAAATCGTCACTAAAACGTGAATGGCGGCGAAGTACCACTGACTATAGTAAATGGCTTTATCTTCCTCGCTGAGAGTATTTTTAACTCCAAAACGTGTTTTTAAAACGCTTCGTTCTTTCTCGGCTTCTTCAATTTGATCGTTGAAATAGGATTTTAAATTTAGGTTTCCGGCTCGAGCATACTGAACCAACAAAATAAAAAAATGAGCTTCCTTTCGATCATGAGATAAGAAGCTATTCATGAGAATCGCTTGCTCTAAACTAAAATGCCCGTCGCCGTTAAACACTTGAGAGACGTATGCGGCCTGGCAAGAAATGGCGACAGACAGCTTGGATCGAAAAGCCTTTATGCCTCTCTGCTCGTCGCTTTCAACAAATAAGAGGTACTTTTTGTAATCTCTGAAATCGAATACTGTCTGTAAGTTTTGTGATTTCAAGCTTTTACCCGACCAGCCTAATTGGGTTTAAAATCAAACCCGCGATTTAAGTAACTTAAGTATAACTTAATTTTTTAGTTAATGTTTAAGAAAGTTCATATTTCAATTCACTAATGCGTAGCGTAAATTGGGCGAAACCAAATGCGTCGCCTCGGCGAAGAAGGATTTAGAAATGAAAAATTTAATAATGTCTCTGCTTGTCCTCAGCTCCGCTTCAATGCTTGCCTGCACCAAGAACTCATCCGCATTGCCAGACCAAGTTTCAAGTACTCCCGAGACAAACACACAAACCACGAGCATGGTAACTTCGGTTCATAAAGAAGACAGTACTTTTGTTCTTCAAAAAAGCTACATCGGAACTAATCTCACTTTGATCTATCCTCATCCAGCAAATTGGGGATTCATTCATTTGAGTGGCGAACAAGCAAAAGTTATTTACAATCATTTGCAAATCAAAGAGGTCAGCAAAGGAGAATCTAAGCTTAACGTACCAAGTATAG
>JAYUEB010000185.1:0-6525 GCA_043739525.1 Bdellovibrionales bacterium | reverse complement strand
CGGCCAGAAATAGGGCCTTACCCCTAGTTTTTCTGAGCTTCGACTGTGACAGAAATTTTAACATCGTCACCTAATATTTTTTCGTAGGCTTTGTCTTTAAGATCCCAAGGTTTGTTCCACTCCATGCCGAATTCTTGACGTTTCACTGTTGTGTCTGCTTTGAAGCTTGCAACTGTTTTTCCGTCCATGCCTGGGCCTTCACCTAAAAACTCAACTGCGAAAGTAACAGGTTTTGTTACTCCGTGAAGAGTAAGGTCGCCAGTAACATCCATCTTTTTTGGGCCAGTTGATTTAACTGTTTTGCTTTTGAAAGTGATGTCTGGATTTTTAGTTGCATCGAAAAAATCTTTGCTTACTAAGTGTTCGTCGCGTTTTGAATTTTGAGTATCAATACTTTTTGTTGCGATTTTAAATTCAACTTTTGAAGCTTCCACTTTTTTCTCATCGAAATTAAATGTGCCGCTAAAATCTTTGAAATTACCTTTTACTGGAGTAAATAAATGTCGGATCTCAAAGCCTACGCCTGAGTGGACTGGATCTACTTTAAAACTTTCAGCTTGGCTGATGCTTACAAATGCGAGAATTGCTGCGATACCTGTTGCGAAACTAAACAATGCTTTCACGGGTTGCCTTTCGTATGTTGATTATAGATATAAGCAAACACGTTTTTGTTTTGAAGTGTTCGCTCATTGTTTTCAAACTATAATCAAGCCCGCAGACGCGGCTCAAGGCAAGAATAAAATTATTTTAACTCTTTATGGAGAGTGTGCTTACGCATTGAAGGATTGTACTTCATTTTCTCAAGACGCTCGGGATGAGTTTGAGAGTTTTTAGTAGTTGTATAGCGAGAAGGAGATTTGTTTTCTTTTCTTGCTTCTGTGCATTCCAGCGTGATGACTCGAATTTTACCCTTTTTCGCCATTGTCTGATCCTTTTGGTCTAAGTTAGGGGGATAAGTAATCAAATTTTATATCATAAGTCAAATTTCAATTTTAATAGCTTATTTGGCCCCTCTCTTGCTCATTAGTTCCCATGGGACTGGTGAACAAGGCCCATTCCAGCATATAGCGGGGTTAAGAGCTCTGAATCTGCTGTAAATGGGCAAAATGTCGAGTCTTTTAACACTTGGATGTGAGCGGTATTCATGATGACGTTGGTTCGGAATTCAACATTTATAGTATTCGGGCTCATGCTAGCTGCGCAGGCAGGCTGGTCCGCGCCGGAATTTACGGGCGAAAAGATCGTCTGTGAGACCTCACAATTTGAGCAACTTCCTAATGGCTCTATTAAAAGCACCAAAATTGATAATCCTAAGGGTGATCAAATCAGTCTCAGGATCGTACCGGTTCCGCTATCTAAGAAAAATAGAGCTGCGCGATTAAGCCTCAATCGAGGCCATAAAAATCATAAAGCGAAAAAAGTGCGTGGAAGCAAAGTTCAAGACGATAAATCCCTTAATCTTCAGACGAAGTTGGCTGCGACTCCTGTGTTGAACTATCGACAAAGTATCAAGGGCGGCGCTCATCTTGTGACACTGAGATATGTCTTTACAAAAGTCACCAATGATAACGAAAACATCTTATTTAACGATGAATATGCTCCCAATGCTTTTGTTGATGGCAATCCCTATTATCCCTATTATTTGACGTTGAGATGGACAGAGGCTCCGAATACGCGTTTGGCCCCTCACCAGGCTGAAGGAGTATTAACTTCAGCTCAATTTGAGCGCCCTCTTAAAATCAAATTTCGTTGCTTAGCACGCGGCATTTAATCAATAATCTCCTACATGAAAACAAAAAAAGTTTTAGTCACGGGTTGTTCGAGCGGCTTTGGTCGACTTTTGGTGCAGGCATTTTTAGCAAAGGGCTGGAAGGTTCTTGCGACCATGCGAAATGCCGAAGCTCGCAAAGGCCTGTTTCAAAAAGATTTTGAAAAATACGGCGAAAAATTAGTGATTCTCAATCTTGATGTGACTTCAGAATCTGACATCGCATCTGTTGCAAAATATATCCAAGAAAAAGAAGCGGGGGAGCTTGATTGCCTCGTTAACAACGCAGGTTTTGGGGTATTTTCTTCTCTTGAAGATGCGAGTCCCAAGCAAATTCAAAATCAGCTCAATATCAACGTCACAGGATTGATCTTAACGACAAAAGCTTTGCTTCCTTTTTTACGTTCTTCTAAGGGGCATATCTTTAATTTTTCTTCTGTGTTGGGCTTTAGTGTTTTGCCTCTCACATCACTTTATTGCAGTAGTAAATACGCCGTAGAGGGCTTTACAGAGTCGCTCTACTACGAGCTTGAACCGCACGGCGTACGTGTGAGTATCGTCGAACCAGGAGCCTTTGCGACCGACTTTAAGGCTAATGTGATTTACGGCGAGAAGAGTGAATTTGAAAGCTCTCCTTACTATAAGCAAACTCAAAATTACAAAAAATATACTGAGGATTTTTTGAAACGAGCGGGCAAGCCTCCTGTTGTGGTCGATGCCGTTATGAAGGCTGTGGAACAGAAAAACCCGCCACTCCGCATCCGCTGCGGAAAAGACGCGGCTCTCGTATATCTCGCAAAAAGTCTAGCTCCGGCACCTGTATTTCGGAGCCTGAATCGTCTGTTCTTTGGAATGACGATCAATAAGAAGTAACGGAACTAAAAATAATCAAAAATTTAACCCAATGTGATTGCTCCTAGCTCTAATAGATAGAGGGCCTCGAATGGATTCGTAGCTCTTACAAGTTTTGCATGGAGGCATTATGTCGGATCTTCAGATTATCGCAGGTTTCACGTTTTTTTATGTGACAGCCGGGCTCGGAATCAACCTCTGGCTGATGTCTCGGGCGGCGAAAGTTCGGAAGTAATAGGTTAGGTGAAGAAGGTTTTCGGTCGGCTCAGGATGGCTTTTACCCCTTTAGCATCCTGGGCCTTTTTTTTGCGGCCTTTTTTTTGTTTTGACTTTGGATCACGTGAATAGTTAGTTCCCTCTACTTTATGGAACTTTCTGATCTTCAATTTGATTACCCCCCTCAATTGGTTGCGACCGAAAAAAAGACTCCCAGCCGAGCTTTGGTGGCCAAACTTGATTCTCAAAATGCCGAATTTACAGAGCTGGATAATACAAGCGAGATTATCTCTTTTTTTTCGGCTGGCGATGTTCTTGTCATCAATAATACAAAAGTTTTAGCGCGAAGACTTTTTTCAGAATCACAATTTGAAATATTATTTTTAAATGAGCTTCCTGAAAAGGGTTTGTGGCAGGTTTTGTGTCCCTCAAGCCAGTGGCCTAAAAATACATTGATGAAATTTGCAGAAGGTGTCAGCGCCGAACTTGTTCAGACGGGGCGAACCCAAATTGTTAAGGTGACTCCATTTGAAAAGTTGACAGAGGAGTATTTTTCTCAACATGCGGATCTGCCACTTCCACCTTATATTCTAAAGACTCGAAAAGAGAGGCGTGCGCGATTTCAAGATAAGACCGATTATCAAACAGCATGGGCTAAAATGATGGGAAGCCTTGCGGCTCCAACAGCGAGCCTGCACTTTTCGCAAAATACGATTGAGCTATTAAAGTCTCGTGGGGTAAAAGTTCTTGAGATGACTTTACATGTGGGCTTAGGCACTTTTTTGCCGATCACCACAAGTCTTGCCGAACATAAAATGCATTCAGAAGAAGTTCAAATTTCAAAAGAGGTTTGGCAAGAGATTCAAGCCGCAAAAGCTTCATCAAAAAAAGTCTGGGCACTCGGAACGACTGTGACTCGAGCTCTTGAAAGCGCGGCTCTCGGGCTGATTCCTCAAGACGAAGCTCAAAATTTTTCGGGTCATACCGATATTTTTATTAAACCTGGATTTCAATTTCAAGTGGTCGATGGTCTTCTCACCAATTTTCATCAACCTGAATCAACACTTTTGGCTTTAGTCGCTGCTTTTGCTGGGCTCGAGAATGTGAAATCAGCGTATCGCCTTGCCATTCAAAATCAATTTCGACTTTTTAGTTATGGAGACCTTTCAGCTTGGATCAAATAAAAAACCTCTACCCCAATCCCGAATATTTTAAAGTCGATGCAAAAGCGGAAGGCAGCCATGCAAGGGCTACAACTTTGCGCACGTTTCATGGTGAAATCAAAACTCCCGTGTTCATGGCTGTTGGAACGAAAGCAACTGTCAAGTCCATGACTCCAGAAGAAATTAAAGAGTCGGGTGGTCAAGTCGTTCTTGGCAATACCTATCACTTACATTTAAGACCTGGATAAAAGGTAATTGCAAAGCTTGGCGGACTTCATAAGTTCATGAATTGGCATCATCCGATATTAACGGATAGCGGAGGCTTTCAGGTATTTTCTTTGTCTGGCTTAAGAAAGATGAGCGAGAAAGGTGTTGAGTTTAGGTCGCATCTTGACGGCAGTAAGTATTTTATTTCTCCTGAAGTGAGTATGCAGATTCAGATGGATCTGGGCAGTGACATCATCATGGCTTTTGACGAATGCCTTTCGTACCCAGCGACTCATGAACAAATCGTCGAGAGCATGAATTTGACTCATCGTTGGCTTGAGCGATCAAAAACGGCCATGACGCGAAAAGAAAGTATGCTTTTTGGAATCATTCAAGGGGGTTTAGATCTTGAGCTTCGAAAACAAAGCTTGAAGCAAATTACGAGTGTTGATCTTCCTGGTTATGCTTTGGGTGGCTTGAGCGTTGGCGAGCCCATTGAGCTCATGCACGAGTTAGTGAAACATGTCGCTCATCTCATGCCTGAGAATAAACCTCGCTATCTGATGGGGGTCGGCACTCCTCTCGATCTCATTTTGGCAATCGATAGCGGAATCGATATGTTTGACTGTGTTCTGCCTACGCGTGGCGCACGCAACGGCACTCTGTTTACCTGGCAGGGTAAAGTCAGCATTAAGCGCGCAGAATATCTTGAGGATCCATCGCCACTCGATCCCGAGTGCGATTGCTACACATGTAGGCATTATTCGAAGGCCTATCTTCGACATTTGTTTTTAAGTGGTGAAATTTTGGGCTCAAGATTGAATTCGATTCACAATCTGCACTTTTATTTTACCTTGATGGGAAGAGCCCGCCAGGCGATCTTCGAAAATAAGTGGCCTGAGTTCCGTGATTTTTGCCTAGGAAGATTCGTAAAAAACACATGATCGCAGGCAGCAGCCAACTTTCTGCTGTTTGCCAGTCACAGTGGCAGTTAGTTGATATCCGTTTGCCGGACCCTGACTCCCTGTTTCTCCTAGCGCGTAAAGCTTGATTATTATGCTAAGTCATGAAAATTTAAGTGTTTGCCAAGATCCGTATTCTATTCAATGATACTTTTTACCGATTTTTTGTAAGGAGAAACGTTTGAAAAATTTGGTTTCGTTCGCGCTCGTTTTGATTTCAACCAGTTCTGCTTTGGCGGATGGCCCTGCTGCCGGTGGTCCACCAGCCTATATGCAAGTGGTTCCATTTCTTTTTGCTTTCGGGATTATTATTTATATGCAATCTCGTTCGCAGATGAAAAAGCAAAAACAACAAAAAACTTTTCTAGAGAATTTGAAACGTGGAGATCGCGTTGTGACGGCAAGCGGGATTCTAGGAAGTGTCGAAGGATTGACGGAGTCATTTATCACTCTTGAAATCGCAAGCGACGTCAAAATTAAAATATTAAAAAGTCAAATCGCTGGTTTGCAAGATGAGGTTAAATCATGATCGAAAGTCTCAACACACGTCTCTTGATTATTGTTACGGTGTTTATTCTGGCACTCTGCTGGACAATACCAAACTTTATGAACACCGATAAGCATTGGTGGTTTACAAAAGATAAGATGGTTCTTGGCCTTGATATTCAAGGTGGATCTCACTTGGTTTTGCGAGTCGACGTTGACAGCGTTGTGAAAACAGATGTCACACGAACAGCTGCGACTTTGACGAGTGAGTTTAAATCTGAAAAAGAAAAGGTAAATGTGAATTCGGTAACAGTTCTTGATCCAGTAAAAGCTGTGATCCAGATTGACGCCGCGAACGCTGAAGAGCGCGACAAAGCAAAGGCTTATGTTGAAAAAAATTATGCCAACATGATGAAGTATGTTGAAACTCAAGATAATAAAATCACTTTTGAATACGGTGAACTTTATTTGAGAGATTTTAAACAAAGACTTCTAGAGCAAGCCATAGCGACAATTCGTAATCGTATTGATGAATTTGGTGTTGCAGAGCCAAGCATTACAGCTCAGGGTACTGATCGTATTCTCGTGCAGTTACCTGGTATTAAAGATGCCACTTCAGCAAAAGAGTTGATCAATCGTACGGCCCATCTTGATTTCATGATGGTGTCTGAAGACATGCAGGCAGATGCCGTTCAAAAATTAGTACTGGATGCCGAAAAATCTCAAAAGCTCGTTTTTAAAGACATGAAGTATTCGGAGTATATTGAAAAGCTCAATACGGCTCTTAAAGGCAAAATTCCTGAGAATACAATTGTCTATTTTGAGAAACTTCCAAACGCTCAGACAATGGAAGCGGGCCGCATGCCACTTC
>JAYUEB010000184.1:0-6530 GCA_043739525.1 Bdellovibrionales bacterium | reverse complement strand
GTCACCCACACGACAGAAGATTCACGGCCCTTTTTAAAATGAACAGATAAATTTGTCACAAGTGCCGCGGCGGCAACATACATCGGCCCGCCACCAATGAGAAATTGTCCGAGCTTAGGGCTCTCTAATTCAACAACATAAAAACCCGGCTTCTTAAAGGGAATGCCCACCAATTCAAAATCACGTTCGCCCATTGGTTTTGCGATATTTATTTTTTGTACGCCGTCCGAAGCACCTAAAAGCGGAGAGCCTCGCTTTTCGTAATTATCGGACTTCTCATTTACTTCATGATACCAACGTATCACTTCCTTCGCAGTAGATTGGCTAGAGAGAGCAAGCGTCTTTCCATCGATTGATTTTTGAACACTCGGAATTTGTTTTTCTACATTACGAAGACTCACTGGCAAAATGGGCTCTGCTTTAAGCTCAAGCAAACCAAATGCTCCTGAAAACTTAATAAGGGGCGAGTATTCATCAGTCCCAACATCCAGCGGAAATTTATTTTCATTTACTAACGAACGACCCAATTCATCTCGAATATTTTTAGGTAGAACAACTTTGAATTTGCCATTTTCTGGAAATGGCGCCGCAAATGTCAGAAGATTGACCTGCTCGTCCTCGAAATTTCGAATGATGTGAGCGCGCATGTGAGACTTCGAGCCGGTTGAAATACCAGCAACACCATTTTTGTTCTGATCTCCTTTTTGAATTTCGACTGGCTTCCAGACAACTCCTTTATCCGAGACAAGCTTAACCTCTTTCAAAAGTGCGATGGGTATGCGATTCGTAAAAGCTAATCGCATATCTAAAATGGGATTACACGGGCGTGTCGGCGTCGTCCGCTCACAAGTGAACTTCACTTCAAACGCCGGCATTACTTGAAAATCAAATTTTTGAGCTTCTGTTACAGCCGCACCCGACTTTGATAAAATCCCCTCAGGCCAATGCAGAGTGACTCGATGAGCCTCCGGAAATCTTCTCGTGGCTCGTAAAACAAGAAAATCTTTAAATTCTGGAATTTGCGAAAGTGGTTTTTTAGACTTTAAAAATTTTCTGAGATCATTCCATCTCCAGCTATGCTCGAGATCTGACCGAATAATTTCTTCTCGCTCTGTTTCGTTGCTGAGCACTTCAACACCTGTCCGATCAGGAACTGACTCTACTTCGAAAAAGGCCAATTTTTGAACCGACTGCACATCAATTTCGCCATCCGTCTGAACAAGCAAATATTGCTCTGGCTCGATATCGCCATATTGCGGAGAAATTCCTAAAATTGCTGGTCCTCCGGTTGTAAAACTGTATACCTCTTTTTTAGTGATTTTCTCGCCCTTCAAATCTTTTGCGTCGTTTAAATCGAGAGAACATTTAAATCCAGATTTAATTGGAGCATCAAAATCGAGAGACCAAGTTTTGGTATCCGCCCAGCGCGTGCTATATTTGGGTGGCTTCGCCTTTTTTCCTTGGCCCGTCTGGCAACTGAGTTTCATCGGATCAGTTTTGCTTCGAGGATCACCCATCGCAATCATGTCAGTTGAAAATTTAACGACAACTTGTTGGACTTGTTTGACTGATCCCGTGGGGTAAACACTCACTACCTCTCCCGCAAAAAGCGAACCGGCAAAGAGCGATGTGAGACCTATCAAAACGAAGAGACGACCAAACTGATGCATGATGTTTTCCTTTTAAATTGCTAATTGAATGATAAATTGTGTCTCGTTTCCTAAGCCTTTGACAAACTAAAAAGTGAATTTGTTCATTTGACCTTAGCTGAAAATTCCAATCAAATGGTCCTATACAATGAATCATTCTGAAATAGAGTTTAGACGACTTGGATTAAGCGATTTAGAATCTTGCTTTGCAAATCGCTTGCGTGCGCTTGAAAATGCTCCGTCTGCTTTTCTAACCAGCTTAGCAGAAGAAAAAGCTGCCGGCTCTGAGCACTTTAAAGAAACACTTTCAGGCCAAGATTCAGAGAATCTAATTTTTGGAGCTCTTCAAAACTCGAAAGTCATTGCGACGCTCGGAATTTATCGCGAAAAGAGATTAAAAATTCGTCACAAAGCTGGAATCTGGGGTGTCTTTGTTGATCCGGAGTATCGACGACAGGGCATCGCCGCAAAACTTCTAGACTTGGCAATTGGATTCGCACGTGCGGAGATGAATGTACTTACGATTTCATTGTCGGTTGAATCAAAAGCCTCGAGTGCACGTAAACTTTACGAATCTCGTGGCTTCAAAGTTTGGGGAACTGAAGCTTTAGCAATGGGAGAGAATGGCGCCTATTTCGATGAAGATCATATGATTCTCATCCTCTAGATCGCCGCGCTGCATCTCCAAAAAGTACCAGGCACCTATTGGGAGGGGAAATATGAAGAGAATTTTAGGCTTGTTTTTATCTGTTGGCGTTTTGATCTTCACTTCGGGGCAGGTTTTTGCAAAGGCAAGACCCAAAGATGCAACGACTGTCTCTGAAAGATACTCAAATCTTTCAGATGATAATGAGGCCCGCATGCTTTTCACCGCAGGGCAGATGGATAAGCTCAAATCCAGTCTCCTCAAAAGCTCGAATTTTACGGGCGTAACAAAACTGCTCACTCCGCTATTCGATGGTCAAAAAGTGCGTAAAACAATTTCACTTGATAAGCATCACAATCTTGTCTGGTTAGACAACGGTATCGAGAAATCTTCGCAAATTGTAGTTGTCGACTTAACACAATCAACACCAAACCAAGAAATCTACTCGAACTTTCAAGAAGGCTTGGGTGTTGCTGATATCATCATTGATTTTTCTCTTTCTCCTAATGGGAAATATGTCGATGTCGTTTCGTCTAAATATGGATCGATTGATCAAGTTGATTGTTTTGTTATCAATGTTGAGACCCATGAGGCCGTTCAACTTCTCAATATGACTTCGAATATGCGCGCTTGGAATTCTGCCAACACTTTACTTTACGACAAACTCAATGACGACGGCTCAGATAGTTTTGCTCAATTTGATTTTTCAACAATGCAAGAGACGGGTTTTGACGGCTATATAGTGGGTTCAAATAGCGACGTCGTTCTTTTAGCGAATATAACTGAGACAATGAAATGGTACTCGGTCCAAAATAAATCAGATGCATCAGTCATCAATCTCGATTGGCCGATAGCCGACGAACCGCAGTTGATTGGGACCGATGCTAATTATACTTATCTCTTTGCTTATGACACGACGGAGAAGGCTTCTGAAATTATTAAGTTGCCAAGACACTCTCTCAAATATCAAAGAATCGAATCCCCCTCTGTCCTAATTAAAGAACCAAATTTCTTTCTCGAAAAGGCATGGTTTGATAACAACGCCATCTTTGCGCAATTCCGAGCTGGAGCTGATCGCTGGATAAGAGTCTACTCTAACGAGGGGCCTCAACTCGGCCAGTTGACAGTTCCGGACTGCTGCTCAGTCTTGAGTACGAGCTGGAGCAAGCCAATGACCAGCCTCAAATTTGTTTTAAGTAGCGCACTTTTTTCGAGTCTGATTTTTAACTATGATTTGACGACGCAAACTTGGGATCAAGATCCAAATCTGAATATGCTCAACGATCGAGATTTGCATTTAGTAAGTGACGTGGTTTATTCAACCAGCGCTGACGGAACAAAAATTCCATCTCGTCTCACCCATCTAAAAGATCTAGTTCAAGATGCTTCTCATCCGGTTGTCATTCAAACTTACGGCGGTTTTAACTTAGCTGGTTATGTTGATCCACATTTCGACGCAACCAACTTAGAGTTTATCAAACGCGGCGGAATTTTTGCGGCCCCTGCTGCTCGTGGCGGAAACGAATACGGCCCTTCTTGGCATACTCAGGCAATGCTCACAAATAAAGTTAAAACTTTTGAAGACGTCGCATCAGTCTCTGATTTTTTAGTTGCCCAAAAATGGACTCAAACAAAATTGATTGCCTCAAGAGGAACTTCAAACGGCGGACTTACCGTTGCAGCAACCGCTCTTTTATTTCCTGATAAATTTGGACTGGCGATTCCAATTGCAGGTGTACATGATTTATTAGCGAAGGACATTCTTGATTCTGTCAACGGCGGATGGAGTGAAGAATACGGAGCCGACTCCGATCAGTCCGAATTTTTGAAAACGATTTCGCCAGTCGAAAACGCATCTCATCTCGGAAATGTTAAATTTTTAATTGTTGACGGCGCAAATGATACGCGAGTCAATCCTGTGCATTCCGTGAAGCTTGCAAAAGCACTTGAAGATCTTGGTGGAAATCCATCCGCCGTGAATTTGCTCACAATGCAAAATGCGGGCACTGGCTTGAGTCTGTTTCTTACCAAAATTCAGTAGGACTTAAAACTGAGATTGCCATTTGGACGCAAATTTTTGATCTTACTGGAATCAAAGTCGGACCAACTCATTTTGCACAGGATCGTTAAAAGTATCGGGAAGCAGTCTCCAGGCAGCGGTCGACAGTCGGCAGTGAAGCCGTCTCGGTGACGGCCTGCAGACTATGACCGAAACTGAGCGACTGAGAATTGCTGACCGCTGCCTAAAGCCGGCTTCCCTGCCACCTGAGAACCGCCGCCAGCAAACAGAAAATGGCGCACCCTAAACCTAAACCTGGTTAATATCCTTCATCTCAAGCACTCTCTTAGGATAACCATTTTGCGCAACTTGAATCATAGCTCTGCCAAGCCTTCGTGTCGTCGTAACATTATTGGGAAATAAAAACTGAAGAACTGGCATAAAAGGTTTCATGACAGAATAAATGATTCGGTAAGAAGGAGTTTTCGATTTAATCCCATCTAAGGGCTGAATCACTTGAGTGCCACCAAAAATCACAACATTCATAATGAATCTCCATTCAATAGCAATAAAGACCTAACTCCCGCATTACTAAGAGTCTAAGACTGATGACTTGTTTCGTCCCCTACCCCCTCATAAAAGCCCAAAAATGCGTGATTTTTTGCCCTATGACTTCCCTAGTTGAACTCTGTCCTGGCATAGCTATTGAAGTATAAAGCAAAAACTTTAATTAGGAGCTCACGTGACTCAGCACCAGAATTTTGGGCATAAGACTTTGCTCCTCCCACGACTATTTTTAGCATCTTTTCTAGTAGCAAGCCTCGCCTCTTGCAATATGCAAAAACAACTCTCAGACATGCACGACAAAACCGACGATCTCGATGCTCAAACTCATGAATTGAACGACGAAACTAAAGCGGTTGGCGCGACCTCAAAAGATATCGACAATAAAACCGACGTACTCATTAAAACAGGTGGCGACATCAGCGCCAGGACCACAACTTTGCTTGATGACTCTAAACACGGATCCACTCTTGATCTTCGCACTAAACTCTGGCCTGAAATTCAAGAGAAACAAGAAGTCGCTCCACGCCTCACGACAGCCGCCAAATATATGATGTCTCAAGAATATCAACTTTGGTCAGATGAAGGAATGGATACGCTCGCAAGTCGCGATATCCTTGGCGGCAATGCCGTACAAGAATTTTTAGGTGATACTCAAAAACTATTTAAGAGTACAAAGATCTTAATCAGCCCACTCAGTGAAGATGGTAAAGAAGCCGCACTCAACGCCCTGACAGCCACAATGGATCAGATCGACCGTATTCAAAAAGCGATGTTGACCGCCCATCCTGATATTAAACCGATGACTTTACTTACGCTGATCGAGGACTCTTTAGCTGATGAAAAAGCGATCGACTCAGGCGCCAAATCACTCAAAGACTTTCCAGAATATGTTAACTATGTTCTTCAAGATAAAGACGTCGCGATTTACTTATTAAAAGTCCGTTACAACTATCTCATGTTTGTAGGAATTGGTTCACTTGTGAAAGATGAGCTCACTCCAAAATCTCAAAAAGAATCTTATGTTATGAAAGCCAAGCAAATCGTTCTTGAAAAATATTGTGGCTTGGCTGCAAGAGGCCCGCATATCAAGGCCGATCTAGCCAGCTACGATACCCAACAGATTCAAAGAATGAATATGTTTTTGCAGCTCGCTGTTGAAACTCGTGATTTTTTAAAATCGATCAATGTGACTCCTGAAGTTCACTGCACACTTAAAACATTGATGAGCTAAATCGATACAAGCGGTATCAAATCCACAGGGGCAAATTTGGTTCCTGGCCGTGATCAAGAGCAAGCAAAGTTACTCATGCTTCTTCAAAACCTTAAGAATTAAGCTCGAACTCATTGGAAGCGGCTTTTGCATAATTAAAGATATTTTCAATGAGTAAGCTGCGATTGAGCGGTTTGGTCATATAGTCATTACATCCGACTTTTAAACACTTTTGCCGCTCCTCTTTCATCGCATGCGCCGTCAGAGCGATAATCGGTTTGCTATAGCCGCTTTTTCGAAGCTCGGTGGTCGCCAAGTAACCGTCAAGCACTGGCATTTGAACATCCATAAGGACGACATTGTAGTTACCCAGTAGAGCTCGATCAACGCCTTCACGACCATTACCTGCGAGATCTACGCTAGCACCTACGCCTTTTAAAAAGTGACTTATTAGCTTTT
>JAYUEB010000183.1:0-6536 GCA_043739525.1 Bdellovibrionales bacterium | reverse complement strand
GCAATAAAAAACTTAACGAAGCCACCGCCCAAATCATCACTAAAGAAAAAGACAATCTCCGAATGAGATAGGCAACAGACATAGCTACTCGTTCTTCTCTTCACCTTTAGGTGCGGGAGTGGTTGCTGCTGGAGGAGGAAGTTTCGACTTCACCATGATTCCTTTTCCGCCACTGACTCCACTCTGCTTAAGTGTTTCGCCAGGAACCGGTGCCTTCTTCTCTTTTTGGGCCTTTTTCTTTTCTTCATTGGGAGGTGTATTGACGGCGTCAGAATCACTTCCCAAAACCTCTTCAAGAGACTTTGCTCCAGCAGAAGCCTGTTTTTTATAAAGAGCGTTGTCCTTTCCGACAGGAACGCTGCCAAATAACAATGCCATATTTGAAGAACTAAATTGAAATTGATCAACCGCTTCGGCTTGGGTTGCAACCATTTTTAGCTTTGTTTGTGAGGCCGGCATGCGAACTTCAAGCATGTCTCCACTTGATGTCATGAGACTGACAAACTCATCTTTGTCATAACGATTCAAAATTTTGAAAGCAGGAATTGATTCGTAGTCTTCTTTTGATTTTACGTATGCTTCTCCGGCATGAACTTCTGCCGACTCTTCGCTAATCGCTTTATATGAGTAATGTTTATCAACTTTCAATCCGTCTTTTGAATTCAAAATAGCAAATGGAAGAAAGACCGAGAGGTAAGTTCCCTTACCTAGACTTTTTGTAATGTCGTATTCTTTTTTTCCTTCAAGAACTTTGGCTTTCAAAACATTTTTGCTAATTGCAGCCTTAATATTTTTATAGCCTTTCTCCTGAGTTTTAGGATCAATCGAAGCAATTGTGTATTCGTATCCAAGAGGAACTAGCTTTGCATCAGAGCGCGCTTTAACACTTTCAGAGGTGTCTTTTTCTGCCGTTTTGATTTTGACGTAAGTCGTGGCGATAAATTCAGATTTCTTTTTATCAAACTCATAGCGCTCGATACTGTAGCCAACTTGCATATCAGCCAAGAAAATTTTGTAATAGGCTTCAAAAATAATATCGGCTTTAGCTCGTCCCGAAAATCCCAAGACGATTAAAACAAAAGCTGTCAAAAGGCGACGTTGGACCATGGTCTGTGTCCTTTCTATTGAGACTAAAATAAAAGCCTAACAGGCCAATGACCTTTCTGCAAACTTTGTGATAGTCTGATTCTTAGATGTGGCAAAAAATATTTATCTCAACTCGTAATAAAAAGCGAAATCTCGTAGGCCTTGATAATCAAGATGGTCAGATCGCGATTTTTATCGCTCTTATTTTTCAAGTTCTCTTTATTTTTTTCGCAATGTTGATCAACGTCGGACTTATCGTTCATGATAAAATTAATCTACAAAACTCGGTGGATTTTGCGGCTTACTATGGCGCCGAAAGACAAGCAGAGCTTCTCAATGAGATTGCGCATATCAACTACCAGATCCGACAAGAGAATAAACTTCTGGCATTTCGCCAGCGCATTTTAGGTCCTTATACATTTCCCGGAAATTCTGCAACGGCAGTTCCACCAGCTGATGTGTCGGTCGCAGTGCCAGCCGCATCTGTCTGCGTGGATCATGCTGGCTGGAAAGAAATTAAAAATGTCGATTTTAATCACCCTGTTAATTACTGCGATGCTTTGTTTTCTTATAAACCTCCCGTCCCGACTTTCAATTCTATCGCGAGCTTTATAGGGATAAACACTTACCTGGTAGGTTACTTTCAAAAAGTCGCCGATGCCGTCAAAAAAGGTTGTGACGATTTTGGGCCGCTCAATTGGTATACTGCAAGCCTTTGGCTTTACGAATATAAAACGGCTGTTCGAAATCGATCCGAAATGATTCGAACTCTCGCGGGCCAACTCTCACAACCAGGGAAAACTTTTACCGACTTTAAGGGTGGACTTGTCATAACCGGAGTTCGAAAAACTTTCTTGCGTAATCTTACCGAGGCAAATCGCGTCTCGATTTCAACTAAAGCAAGCGATCAGATAGATAACGCTGCAGACTTCACTTTCATTAATAGTTTAAGCTCAGATGCAGGCGGCTGCGGAACTCTCGACGCCGCTGGGAATCCCGCTTGGCTGCATGAAAATCGTATCAGTCCACAAATTGTTTTTTCAAACTCTACTGTTGGCGGAGGAGCAAGTTGTAGCTCCTTTCGAGATGTCGTTTCAAATATTCCAACTGGTCCTGGAATGACGAAATATTCAATACTCGGAGCTACACTTGCAGCGATTATAGCAATTGATAAGGGTGAACCGGGACCGGATACTCGTACGATCCCTTATTCATCTACTGGATTTGAGAAAAACCCTTGGTGCCTCGCCTACGTTGGAGTGAAAGCAACAACTCGCCCACGCAAACCCTTCGCACCTTTCGGAAAACCGGTGAGCCTTCAGGCTCGAGCTTTTGCGTCCCCTTTCGGCGGCAGAATCGGACCTTGGACTCATTCCCAATGGCCTTCTGGGGTGTCATCCAGCTCGGGAGGAACTCTTGTAGACCCTCTGCTCGTTCCACGTGAAGCGGGAACTGCAGTAACTGCGGCCAACATCGATCAAATTGTTCCCAATTATTCTCGTTATCCTGGAGACGTGAGCGGACTCAACTCACAGCTCGAACATTTTATCTATGCACGTAGTTTACTTGGGCCAGTTGGTGCGACCGGTGGATCACTTGTATTGACCAGCTATGATCATTTTACAGATCCAACTAACAAAGACTCGTTGTCGATGGATCCGCTCTATGTGCCTTCCTCCAACGTCGATATTCAGCCCCTTCGCGGCCTTGAAACTCAAGCCATTGCTCCCGATCTTTTTGACATTACGTACTACTCTATTGATGCAGACTACGGAAATTTTTACCAAGCCTTGTCGCCCAATGGCTTTGTGCCAATGGGCGATCTGGGCTCTAATCTCGATGATCCGAAGCTTGCAGGTCGAAATGTAAAACTCCAAATGATCAAAGCGAAAAGCTCGTTAATTGATATGCACATCCCTGGAGTGAATTGGCTCGTACCCAGTCTCGATTATTTACTGACTGGCTGGACACAGGGCAAAACTGGAGACTACTCTCCCAATCCAAAATTATTCGCGACCTGCTCAATCCATCCAAATTATGCGGACGGCTGGCCAGCAAATCCCGGTTATTGCGTTGTTGGAGGACGCACGGGTTATTCAGTGCGAATCATCGGACGTAAGTATTTGAATTCGTCTAATCTCGAACTTGGTGGAGACGGCGTCAAAGGCAAAATTTTAAATGCGCCGCCTTGGTAAAACGAGTCTCTTAGACTGCGAGAGACTCGTTCTAAGACAGGATTAAATCATTTTTTTTCGATTGAGCTTTTAGATTCTCTCGCACAACAACATTTTGAAGTTCACAGCCCTCGGGAACTTCAACTCCTCGGCCCAAAACAACAAAACCACTTAGCTTCGCACCAATATGAATGCGCGCTGTTGAGTCTGCAAAAATAAGTGTCTCAGGATCAGAACTCTTATTTGGCTCTTGAAGTGAAGAACCAGGAGCAAAGTTGGCGAACAAATAATTTAAAAATGAATCTTTCGGGTTTTCTTTCAATTCGGTCAAAACCTCGTTCGTTGCTTGCAGAAAGTCTTTAATGTTGCCGGTCTCGTACCACCTTGAATCGTCTATGAAGACTTCAATTTTTTCGCCCTTGAGATGCGCTCTCATGATCGCATCGTAAAGAATATTGCTTTCGCCTTCAGGAAAGTATTGAAGTGCTCGAGAGTTCATAATCATCACGCCGACATAATGAAAAGCTTCGAGGCTTGATTCCAGACAAGGCGGTGAAGAAACTTGGCTTGGATTTGTTTTGCCAAAACCAAAAACTTCTCGGAGAGGGTTTGCCCATACTCCGCCGAATTGAGTGCCAACGCGGGAGTCTCGCTTCACCAGTATGGTCGCAATCGCCCCTGAGCCGCGGTGTTGATCAAGCATTTGATCCATGACATCTAAATGTCTAGGCAGAATGACTTCATCACCATTCGTCACAACAAAATCAGATTCATTTTTTAGAAATTCGCGAGCAAACCAAACTCCGCCACCACTACCAAGAGGTTTTTCTTTCTCAAGAGTGACTTGAGTTTTTACCTTTTGAGAGAGCGCTTTCGCGAGCCCATTGATTTGGTCAGGCTTGTGATGTGAATTCACAATACACTCATCAAGCACAAATCGCGGTGAAGATTTAAGAAGTGCAATGGAATAGTAAAATAATGGAATATTCAGAAACGGAATCGCGGGCTTTGCTAAGATGTTAGTGTAAGGACTGAGTCTCGTCCCGAGACCTGCAGCCAGAATCATTGCTTTCATATAAATTTATGCTCAAAAAGCCCATTGTCATTTAAGACATCAAAAAACAATTTATATTCTGGAAATTTTTCAAGGCTACTACGCACTCTCAACAAGGTATTGTGAATATACTTGAGATAACGCGTGTCTTGTCTCAAGTTAAAGAAGCTCGAAAAACTTCCGCAAGCTTTAAAACACCTTTGAATCGTTTGAATTTCATAAACATGATCAAACTCAGAACGCGACAATTTTGCTAAGCTATTTTTCTTCGCATATTGAGTGCGGCCAGATAAATAATAATCGATCAATGCATTTTCGTTGGCTGAGTCCATATCGACATATGAGTCTCGAAGCAAACTGACGAGATCATATTGAACGGCGCCCATGCGCGCGTCTTGAAAATCTATGACTCGCATTTTACCAAGTTTAATCATCACATTTCGTGAGTGGTAATCACGATGTGCAATAAATTTTGGTTCGGCGTTGAGAGTCTCGCAAATATTTAAGTATAGTTTATCGAGACCTGCTGTCGTTGCACTCGAAGGTTTAAGATCGCACAATTTGAGCAACAAATGTTCTCGACCGTAGTTCATCTCCCACAGTAATTTATCGGTATCGAATGCAACTTTAAAAGCGACACAATCCGTTTGATCAGCGCTTGCTTCGTAGTGAATCTTAAGAAGTTCATCGATGGCCAATTTATAGTGCGGCAACACGGTTTCTTGATTTTGATTTTCCCAAAATTTGCGCTCAAGTGTGAGATCTCCTAAATCTTCAAGAAGAACCAATCCTTCTGACGGGGATTTGGCAATCACACTAGGTACATTTACATGATGTTTTGCAAAATGTTCGAGGACATTGAGAAACGGATACTTACCGTCATCAACAAAGGGATCCCAGTCCATCAAAACCCAAGAATCATTTTCAGCAACGATACGAAAATATCTGCGTGAAGAAGCATCGCCCGCAAGAGCAAAGATTTTATAATCCTTGGGGCCTAGACCTTTAGTTACGAAATTGAGGTATTTCTGAAATGATTGTGTGTCTGATGTCTGCATCACTCAATGCTTGCAGACACCGCTTACAAAGTCCAATTGACTTTAATCTTCGATCGAGTTTCTAGGCCTGAATCGAATGACGTTTGTAGTTTTGGCAGCCATCTGGCTGTGAAAAATTTCAGTCGCATCTAAGCGATCAACTTCAATCTCATAGTTTTCTCTTTCGCGAGCAAACTCATCTTTCAATTCACTCAAAAGAGTATGCGTAAGATCCTTCTCACTTGCCGTAAGTCGAGGACTTTGATCAAGGTGTTCGATCATCTTATTAAGCTTATCTTCAATTTGTTGTCTTGTACGCATAATACCAATCCTTAAAGGCTTCACTGAATTGCCGTTACATTCTATTTTCTTCAGTTGCTCTCTTCTTAGCAGCAAGCGTACCAAAGCTGTAAACGATGCCTAAATTGATAGTTCGAATAATAGTTTTACGCGAATTTTTCGGAGACTTTCTGACACCAGCTTCGTAAGCAAGACAGATTGTTGATCATTTCTTAATGCTCTTTTAATTTAATCTTACGTGATCACTTAGATTAGGGCAGCTTGCCCTCGCCTTATTGGATTTCAGCCTAAAAAGGCTGAAGAAGTTTTCGACAATCGGCCTTGAAAGCGCCTGATTTTCTGGAATTGATTTGTGGCTTCAGAGACTCAGGGTTATACAGTCGAGGTGAAGAATTTCAACGCGATCAAAGTTTATATGAGAGCCATCTCGCTCATCATCAGCCTCCTGCTCGTGGTCTCTGTCATAACCTATCTTCAAGGCGGAAGCTTTCACAACTTCATTGAATCTAAATCTCGCGAACTCGGTCTGACAGAAGGTCCCCCTCCAATAGCTCTTAAGAGTCGATCTTTTAGACTCTGTAAGACCCGAATTGAGTCTGTGGAGTGGTCGAACCATGTCCGCATCTATGAAGATAAATCGCACTCCAAGGCTCGCTGGATGGCACAGGCTCCAGGTATAGCTGAGCCTCGCGAACTCGATTATCTCGACATCGAGAAGTGGTTTGGAATCAATTGTATGGTGAAGGTGACCCCCCTCGAAATGCAGGCTTCGAAACAGCCTGATTTTATGATTCTCAAATATGTCGACGGTAGCCTCTCACATATTCGGAAGTCAGCAGATCAAGTTTTTCAATTTGATGAAAATCATTTTAAGAGTTCGGAACT
>JAYUEB010000182.1:0-2164 GCA_043739525.1 Bdellovibrionales bacterium | reverse complement strand
CAAGGAAAAAGAGCAAGGCTTTATCAAGAAATCCAGGTTGCGATTCTAAGACACTATACAAATATTCCTCTCTTTTTTGGCTCCACGGCATCCGGACTTTGGAGTGATAAAGTTGAATCCATTCCGGCCCATCCGCTGGGATTCCATACAATGCCCTATGAAACCATTCTGATGAGGTCACATTGAAGTTTTCTACATTACTCGCCGAGCGAGTTAGAAAAATTCTTTTTCTTAGTCTTTGTGCTGCGGTCGTGGGATTGACTGTTTATGGCGTAGCTTGGAGTCTGCATACGCGCGAAAGATCCAAAGAGTTTATTCTTTCACACTTAAAAGAAGTGATCGTTGCGGGAGTGGACAGCCAAAATACTTTCAATATTGACGGCGAACTTAATCGCATCGTCGATTCTTGGTCAAAGACCCAAGAATTCCCGGTGAGAGTCGATGTATATATGGACGGAAAGCATTGGGCGCATGGCGGACCCATGCAGTCTTTTGGAATGTTTTCCGCCACCGAACAACATAAAGAAATATTGGCAACGGGGCAAAAGCTTGTACTAAATATTGACATGGATCTGGGTTGGCCAATTTTTCGACTGCTTGGCGCACTCGCCGTATTCACCGGATTTTTTATTGCTGTGTATATTAGTTTGAAAAAGGGACTTTCAAAAGTCGTTGATGAAATTTCAAAGCCCCTAGAGGACAGAGTATCGAACCTCGGTGAAGCCTCGCAAAATCTGTCTCGTCACGCAAAAAACGGGTTCTATTCAACAGAAACTCAAATTCATGAACTGCGAAGACTGGATGATTCTCTCAACACGTTATTCCATCGTATTAGCAGCCTCGAACACGAAATTTCAGAGAAGAAATATTCTGAGGGTCAATTCGAAATGGCGAAACAGGTAACGCACGCATTGAATGGCTCTCTAAGTGCGTTGTCTCTATATGTAGATCAGGCCCAGTCCACGGAGTCGATTGACAAGAAGTTTCTAAAAGGGGTTGTTCAGCAGATTAGAACCATTTCAAGCGATTTATCTCCAACCCGTCGCGATAATATCAGCAGCGTCTCGAGCACGAAAACATTTGATCTTGTTAAATCGGCTAAAAGCGTAGTCGATCAAAAAAATAAAGAGGTAGAACAAATAAAAGCAATGAAAATCAAAATTACATTTGATGACGGTGAAATAGGTAGCCTCGAACTGCTCGGCTCAAAAGCCAAATTTGAATTGGCGCTAATGAATTTAATCACCAACTCCGTCGAGTCAATTGAAAGCGAGGGGATCATTGGTGTTTCGGTCAAATGCCACTGCGATATCGCGACGATAAAAATCAATGACAATGGTTGTGGCGTCCCCAAGGAAATTTTGCCGCTACTCATGAAAGAGGGTGCGACTTTCGGCAAAGATCAAGGACATGGCGAGGGCCTCTTTCATGTGAAAACCATCATTGAAGAATTTCATGGAATTATTTCTATTTCGTCAGAGGCAGGTTTCGGAACTGAAATAAAACTTGAATTTCCAGTTGCCTCGGCAAAAGTACAAAAAAATGAAATCGTACTTTTTCAAGATCAACAGTTTATTATTGTTGATGATGACGCGTGCATTCATCAGACATGGGACATTATTCTTAATAACTTCTCAGATAAAATTGATATAATACACCTACATTCCGATTCTGAGTTTGAAAACTGGATAGGAAAAAATAAAAGCGACAGATTTGCTTCTCGACTTTTCATCTTTGACTACAATCTCCACGGCTCGATAACTGGATTGAACTTAATCGAAAAATATCAACTTATGTTCGAGAGCTATCTCGTAACTGGTATGGCGAGCGATGCAAGAGTTATTGCAGAATCAAAAAGACTAAAAGTAAAAACCATTTCAAAAGACGAGTTGCCCAATTTGCAGTTCAGATTGGAGAAGAGTGTTTCTTCTTCAATTCCGTGTTTTTTGGAATTAACCGAAGAAAAGGAGGATCCAAATGGAAGTAATATACATAGATCTGTCAGCTTTAGAAGCTGAAGCCGAATCATTCCCAGGTGGCAGTAGTTCAGGAGCTTAAAAAATGCATTTAGCTGATAGACATAATTTTGGTCAGCAAGTAGAAAAGGTATTGCGGGGCTCCGATCACTGGTATCGGAAGCCCCGCACAGTCTATTGGGAATGGC
>JAYUEB010000181.1:0-2176 GCA_043739525.1 Bdellovibrionales bacterium | reverse complement strand
AAGGATATCATTTCGGTTGGCTTCGAATCTGAAATATACGGAGAAGAAATCGGAATAGTTTTAGAAGTCGCTCTTGGCTTTCGGGTAGAAAAAAAATTAAATAAACTAAAAGAATACTTAACAGAGCACTTCTCGAGCCAAGCACAACCAAGAGCAGTTCTTTTCACAGCTTCAAAAATTCGAACCCCCAGCGGCAAACCGATTCGATACAGCTTTCAAGAGAAGTTTAAAAATTTTCAGTGTTTTGATCAAGGGACTCTTTTTGTCATAAATGAACTAGAGTGATGGTGAGCTTTTATTTTTTTTGTCTTTTAAAATACTTAAAGTCGTGGAGAGTTCTTTTAAGAAGCCTTTTTTAATATCTTGGTGATCAATTTCAATATTGAAATGTTTTTCAATTGCCGAAACCAAGTGAACCATATCAAGGCTGTTCAATTGCAGATGAATTGGTTGTTCAAGATTGAGTTGCGGAAAGGCTTGCTTCAAAAAAGACGGCAATTCCTCTGCTGGGTTTTCTTTCATCTCTCGTTTTCCTTAAAAATATACTTGCGACGATTTCTTAAAAAAGCAATTAGGACTAGCTTGGTGTGACGCGTTGTAATTGGCGTGCTGTATTTGAACTCTCTCGAATTGATAAACATAGACATTGAGGTCGATCTTATCCAAAATAGAAAAAACACCTTATAAAGGCCTGATATTGAAGATACTGACAAAATTTTCTAACGCTAAAATTGAGTTTCGCAATGACAATTTTCCTTCTGAGATTTCATTGCTGGCACCTCAAGCGAAGTATGCCGTTCCTGGTGGCTCAACTAGCTTTGGAATTATTGACGGGACTGCAAGGATTATTCATTTAGAGAATGAATTTCTCGTTAAGGGTCAAAATGTGTTTAGTCTGAATTGCGGCGAGGTGATCTGTGACGATGGTTCCGTCACTATTTTTACACGATTTGAATTTAGCGGATTTAATGTTTTTGCAGCTCAAGTAGAAAAGCAAGGTAGGCTTGTTTATATAGATGGGTGCAAAGACACTTTACTTATTTCTCCTCCCCGAATAGGTGACCCTTGCCTCAATGCTCTCTATTTCCCAGAGGGAACTGACCAGACATTTCACATCCACCCTTCTATTAGGCTGGGGTACGTCTTGAGAGGTAGCGGCATCGCGAGTAGTGAATCGGGTGAAGAGATACTTAATACCGGAGACGCATTCTGTATTGAAGCTAATGAAAGACATCGATTTAAAACCTCAAGTTCCAGCATGGTCGTCATCGCCTATCATCCCGAGAGTGATTGGGGGCCCTCAGATGAGAAGCATCCGATGATAAATCGAACTTACTATAGTCAAAAGAAATAAATTTTAAAGGGTAATGTGGCCATTCTAAATCTATTTATCATTGGACCCTCGATCATTTTTGCATTTCTTTTTACGGATGAAAAAGGCTGTTGGTCCGATCGTCGTTTTGCTTTATCAAGACAAACTGCCCTCTCTTTTCTCTTGGTTTATTTGGCTTTAAATATCCTCTCCCCTATCGGATTCTTACTGTATTTTATTAAGGTCGTAATCGACAACGCACTCATTTTCAGAATGAAGAAGTCGCAAGTTAAATTTTTTATCGTCTATGAGATTTTACTTGTCGTTTTAATAAAATATTTTCACAAAGACTCATTTACTTTTCTACAAAATTTAGGCCTCAGCTATCAAATGTTAAGTGTGATTGGCTTTGCCATTGACCGAGTCGCAAACGCGAATGAAGAGGCCAGTCGATTTAGTTTTTTTGAGAGTGTTCGAAGCATGTTGGTACCCAGTTTCTATATCGCTGGGCCAATTGCAAAAGTTCAAACAATAACAAAGAGTCTAGATCAACCTGCAATATTGAATTTCAATTCGGCAGTCGTGCTCATGGCATCTGGAGTTATTAAGCTTTCGTTAAAAAGTTTCTTTGCAGATCATAAATTAAATTACGGTACGCTTTATGTCGTTTTGTACTCTAGCTTATATTTCTTTCTCGATCTTTCGGCCTATTCCGATTTAATGCAGGGCCTATCAAAACTCATTGGTTTGGAACTAAGCTATAATTTCAATTTGCCGTTCTTGCGAACGACAGTTTCGTCATTGTGGAGAAATTGGCATATTTCGCTCTATAATTGGTTTACTGAGTACGTTTTTGAGCCCTTG
>JAYUEB010000180.1:0-2177 GCA_043739525.1 Bdellovibrionales bacterium | reverse complement strand
TTGGAGGGAATTGTCAAGCTGAGACAGCCATCTGACTTCAAGCTGAGGAGTAAGACATCCGCCCACTTTCCGTAATGGGGTATGACATCTGGATTCACACGGTCAAGCACCTGGACAGAGCTTGTGAGCCCGCGCTGAATGATTTCTTGTCTCAGCCAAGTTTCAAGAACTCCTCCACCAATGAATGTCCAAAGAATTTTTTCTTCTTTCATTTCTTCTACGGTATTTAATAAGGTTCCCAGAAGTTGAGCATGCCCGAGATTTCCGGCATAGAGAATCTTGAGTCTTGAATCATTTTTCAGATTAGGTTTTTGGACCGAAGGCGACGTTTCATCGCCCCAGTTGTAAAGAACTTGAATGCGAGGATGTTGAGGGACTCTTAGTGAGATTGCCTTTTGAAATCCTTTTGATTGCCCCCAGATCAAATCTGATCTTTTATAAATAAATTTAACAACACGGTCGAGAATTTTCAGAAGAAATCGCGACTTCACAATATTAAGAGCGACTAAAGTTTCGGGCCACATATCTTGAATCCAGATTGCATGCGGAATCTTTTTCTGACGACATAAAAACAACGCAGGCAGCGCACTGGTAATGGGCGAACTTGCCCATGTGACCACAATGTCATATTCATGCTTTTTGGAGTTTTGAATAATCCAAAACATCGCGGACCAAATAAATGATAAGTAGTTGAAGACTCGCCGAATTCCGCCGCCGTTTCCACGCGTGATAATCGGGACTCGGTAAATTTTTATATTTTCCCAAGTTTGCTCTCGCAAATTTTGTTTTCGGAATTCAGCAAACAGATTCGGATTTGGATAATTTGGCTGCCCGGTGAGAACGTTAACTTGATGACCCTTTTTGGCGAGATCCTGAGCGACGTCGTTGATGCGAAAATTTTCAGGAAAGAAATAGGGGCTTACGATAAGCACTCGAAGCTTTTTGTTTTGTTGAGGCATAGAATTCTACTGTGACAAATTAAATTCATCACGGCAAGGCAACAAGTACTTGGGCCAAGGTCCTGGCCTGAAATCAGTTTAGAAAAACCCGACTGCCTTTGATCAAAGATTTATAGTAACTTGTTTGTCATGTTTGCAAAAAATGAAAAGTTAGTTCAGTCCGACTGGGACGACCTGGGCGGTTTGGATCCTATGTGGGCGGTATTGTCAGATCCAAAAAAACGTTACGGCCAATGGAAAGAAGGCGACTTTTATCAAACTGGTAAGGAATTTATTTCAGAAGTTCTGACTGAGGGCAAAGCGCTCGGAGCACCTCATCAGAAGCTGCGAGCGCTCGATTTTGGGTGCGGAGTTGGTCGGCTAAGTTTTGCCTTAGCAGATTTTTTCTCAGACGTGATTGGCGTTGATGTATCGGCAACCATGCTCCAAAAAGCCAGGGCTTACGGCTTGCAAAAAAATAAAACAAATTGTCAATTCGTTCACAACAACCAAGAAGATTTAAGTCAATTTGAGACTAATAGTTTTGACTTTGTAGGAACTTATATTGTGCTTCAGCATATTCCTGACAAAGCTATCATCGAAAAATATATTATTGAATTTGTCAGGATTTTGAAGCCTGGTGGGTTGTTGTTTTTTCAGATTCCTACCTATGTTCCGCTCCGAAACCGTTGGCAGTTAAGGCGCAGAGCCTATTCGTTTTTTCGCAAGTTTGGAGTCCCGATAAACTTTCTTTATTCGACTTTGGGGCTTCATCCTATTTACTACAATTTTGTTTCTGCTGATCGTATCGCGCAGATACTAACTAATTGCAAAATTTTAAAAGTGGACACCCAGCCATGCTTACCGAGCGCAGTGATCAGCTCAACTTACTTTGTGACCAAATAGAGCTCGTCGTGTGACTTCTGCAAACTAGTCGTTCGTCCTTCTTAATCAATTTAATTTTAGTGAAATCTTTTGTCTTCTTCCTGACTTGAACAACTCAGGTTAAGATAGGGCTCATGCGCAAATTTAAATTTAATGAACTTATTCAAGTTGGCTTCGGAATGTGCATTTTTCTCAACGCGCTTCAAGCCTATTCTCTTTTTTCAATTCCGATTCCGTGGATTGGCAACGCGCTTTTAGTTGTCCTCACGATTTTCTTTTTGGCAAATGCAAGGTTTGTTTTATTTCCGGGAGCATTGCCTTTTCTGTTTTTTTCGATTTGGGTGGTCGTCGATT
>JAYUEB010000179.1:0-19811 GCA_043739525.1 Bdellovibrionales bacterium | reverse complement strand
GTTCAAATACATTACTGACATCTGTTGTGTTTTGATGATCTGCAATTGCGTTGAGAGCTTGTGATCTCGATTCTCTTGCTGCGAGAAGGTTTCTCCTTCTCTTGAGGTCTTCAAATTTCGCTTCGATTTTGCGAACATCCTCGATGAGTTGTCGCTCAAGATTTCCGTGCTCGGTCAACTGCTGCTGGATACTGCCCATATCATCACGAGTCTTTTTGAGCCGACGTACACACTCTAATGCTCGTTCGTGATTTTCGTTTTGTGAATGAAGGGCTCGCTCTTTCCATTTCAATTCCTCTTGTTGTAACTCTTTGAGACGTTTTTCAAAGGAGTCCTGCTCATTTTGAACGCGTCGAATTTGAAATTTTGCTCCCATCAAAGATTCACGAATATCTTGAAGAGCCATATCCGCGACAGCTTCGTGATTTTCAATTTGATCAACCAACGAATTGATTTGAGCTGAGATACTCACCGATAATCGTTTTAAGCTATTCATATTTTCTCCTTTTGTTATTTGGATCTGTATTCAGTTTAAATTACACGGCAGTGAAAAGGGCATTTGCTTAGTTACATTGAAACACTTCGTCGCATTAGCATATCTACTAATGCCATAAACTATTGCTTTTATTATGTTATAGAGGCTCGAAATAATACGGAATTCAAGTCCACTTTGATGTTACAATGTAACTATGATTGATCTTTATTCTTCCTATCGAGTCTACTTTGTAGCGGCTACTCTGGGTGCACACTCAAATCTTTCGACCGATGGCTTTCGGCAAAAAGATGTCCGCTTTTTATTGGGACTCTTTTTGAACTGGATGGATTCAACAATCAAAAATGTTGATGAGAAGATTCACAACACACAAATATCCCGTTACCTCGATACTCTATTAAAGGCAGGCTACATCAGTAAACAAGGTCGAGAGCGCCTCCCTCGATATCGCCTAACCCGTGCGGGCCTTTTAGAACTCGTTGGTCAACTTGTTCAAGTCCCCGTTCATGCACCCTTAGAACAATTCTTTTTTATGATTTACTTTATGAAGACTTACCGTGCGCGTCTGACTGAACTCGTGACGGCTAAAGAAAATCGACTTCCTCGCTCTTTACAGATTGAACTTGAATCCCGTCTCGACATTAAGGAGCTTTTGGATCAGCAAACCCGTCATATCAAGCTTGAAATATCGAAGCTTGAGGCGCGGTTGCAAGATACAAAGGGGGCAGCCGCACTTGCAAATCAACTTTCAAAAAAGGGTGCTAAGAACGAAGAGATCATTAAAGCGGTCGAACAACTCTATCCCTATGAACTCAACAGTCAGAAATCAATGTCAGATTTATTTCGCGAAATCCCAGCTTCGATGCGTAGCTGGGAGCTGAATGTCGGAAATGAAAATCGAGCTAATATTTTATGGACAGGCTTACGAGATTATCTACGAGCTTATTTGCAAATTTTAGAAAAAATGAATGTCATTGAATAGACTCATTAAATGAATGCCGCTTCACAGCTTCTAATCGACTTTTCAAATTCTCGTAACTTCATTGGCGTCGCAGGACGATTGCGAGAAGCCCTCGCCTCTTGGACGATGGTTTTAAAAAACTGCGCGATTGCTTCAGGAGACATTCTCTCTGGATGAAACTGAAAGGTTGCGCCTCTACCGTTTTTAAATACGCCCGATTCAAGAACTCCATGCTCGTCAACATTTGTGACTTCGTATTGATCCGAATTTTCTACGCCGAAGAAGCCCTGATGATGAAGGGTATTGGATTCACCATACAAAAATAAATTAAAGACATTATCAAAAACCGACATCGCTTTTCTAACGAGAGGATGGTAACCCTTTCGATGAGATGGAAGCTTGAGCTGAGTTTCGATATCCAAAACCAATTTATAGCCTAGAAGGCTTAAAATCAGCTGATGGCTTCGGCAAATTCCAACGCTATAGGATTTTCCGACAGTCAAAATTGTTCGCCAAAGTCTCGCTTCAGGGTGAACGATTGATGGATTGACATCTTTTGAGAGAAGACTTTCGTTATCCTGACCAGAGAGTCGGGGATCTATGTCGTCTCCGCCCATTCCGATAATCAAGTCTCCTTGTCTTGCGATTTTTTGACGAAAGTCTTCTGCGTCGGTTTCAGAAAGTCCGATGTCTGCTGCGACGGGTATGACATAAGTGTCGGCTCCAGCATCTTTGAGAGGTACGAGAAACTCGTTCATGCGCTCATGATGCTCACTCATATCTGAAGCTTCATTTGCGATCAAAAACGCGGTGAGCTCCTCTGTGTTAAGACCTGCGCGAAAACGACCGCCGTTCGCCAGAATTGGCTTTGGAAAAATCTCTTTTAAGCGCGGATCTGCGTCGACACCATTGACGTAACGTTCATATGAAGCTTGAGCTGATTCATCATCTACCCGTGGTAATAGAAACCGCGCCGAGTGAGGTGATGCCTGCCATACCCAAAAATCAACTTTACCAAAAGAAAGTGAACTCCAGAAGAGAATAAAAAATGCGAAAATATTTAAGGTTCGACGAAACATAATTAAGTTCAATCCATTTAATAAAGTAAGCTACAAGCCCATTGATTACGCGAGCCGTGCAAAGGGAGAGTGCATCTATAAAATTGCTTAAGGTAATCTGACAAACTAGCAGTTTCAGTTTCTTCATATTGAGTGGTTTGCTGATTAAATCGAGCGATATGATAGCGGCAAGTTTCGACATTGAGATCGATTGTCTGAAGATGATTATATTTTGAAATCCAGGTCGCTTCGATTGTCATGATGGGATAAGTCCTCATGAGAATTTTCAAATCATCCGAACCAGTCGGACGTTGATATTTTACTAATGCGGGAACGGCATCAAGACTACGGCGAGATTCATAGGCTTTGTGAAAGTCTAATAGGTGAGGTTCCATAACAGCACTCTTCTCTAAACAAGCTTTGTATTCTCTTTCTCCAACACTACTTTCTTCTAGCGTACTCTGTTTTCTCTCTTCGCAAGCTGTGCTTCCAAAAAGTCCGGCCGTCGCTTGAGAAACCGAGGCAAGCTCGTTTTCAGTTGCACTCTCAGCTATTGCTTTCACGAAATCTTTTCCGCTACTCGTTTCGACAGAAAGATTTTTTATTGGAACTTGCTCAAGGAGCTTTTTTGCAAAGTTATTAGGATTGGTAGAGACCGCACTGAGCGCCTCTAACAAGTGTTTTCGCATTTCAGACAGCTTAGCACTTTGAGCTCTCTCGAACTCCTCAGAGAGGGCCTTGATCTCGTCTTTTGAATTCATAATCCGAATTGGAAGCCATTGCCCTAAAGTATTTCGAACCCCAAAGGCATCTGCGCCAATTCGATTTTGTCCTAAGAAACTAATCGATTCATTTACTTGCTTTTCACATAGCATTTGAGCTTGAGCTTGACTCGCGAGAAGCGAAGCTATAGCAAAGCCTAAGAGTTTCAATTTCACGATGCCTCCGAATAAATATCTAAAATATTTTTTGCAAGATGTAGACCGATGGCGAACCCAAACAATTTCAGTCGCCGCGGTGTCAAATCCTTAAACGCTAAGCTGTGAGTTAATTGCATCTCAGGTTTCAATTTGCTCTGGCACGTTTTCCAATTGGTCCGGCATCGAAACGACATCTTCTATCCCCTTGCGAGGATTTTTTACTAGGCTGATTGCACCGGATTGAACCTGAATAAGTTTAAATACATTTACAATAATTTTGTCTAGTTGGGCTGCAGGGAGCTTTTTTTAATCTGCCACCAACTTGCCTCTTCACGAAACTTTTCGAGGTCAGGTAAAGGACGTCCTTTAAACTTGGAATAAGTCTCGAGAAATGCCAATGCCGCTTCAGGAGACGAAATCTCAATATCTGTTGAGGCTTGTTTTGAAATTCTTCTCGTGCAGAAAAATAAAGGTTTTCGTCGAGATGTGGCGTAAGCGAAAATAGTGCTTCACAGGTTGAGTTCGCCGCCTGAACCTGAAACGCAAAAATTGAGACCATGCACATGATTGCGATAGTCAATTTTCTGAATAGAGGAATGCCCGAAGCTAACAACATAGCTTTCTATATTGCAAACGAACAGCCGACTAGAAAAGTAACTGCAAAAGCAAAAGTAACAATCACCCGCTCGGGCACTCAAACCAAAGAGAAAATCATCTGACTAAGACTTAGCCAACGTAGAATCAATTTTGGTCACTGCCTTTCTGGGGCTTCGGCAAAGCATTAAAAAGTGACCTTAATTGGCCAAAAGAATTGCTTATAGTTACCTATTTTCGGATACTTACACTATTTCGTGAACTTTGACCTAAAAGTGGAATTGGGCATATTACTTGAAGTTATATTCAGATAAGGACTGAGGTATTCGTGAACCAGTGGTCGAAAATACTAATGATTGTTTTTGCAATTGCAGTGACTGCGATGAAGTACGCGCATGCGCAAAGTTCAATGCCGGTCAATTTTCTGCCAATGGGATTTACTCCAGGAACAAGTTTATTTCACGATGGTACTAAAACTTCAGATCTCAATTTTGAAACCGGCATAACAACTCCAACTCATTCGTCATCTGCGAAATATCAAAACAGTTTACTCTCAGGCAAAAATTTTGAAATCGAATATTCATTCATTATGTTCGGACTTGAACAAGAGTCTCAGTATGAGAGCTATCAGATTGCATCATTTCGAATTTATTCAACTTGGAAATACCGCATTTCTAACGACGTCATTTTGTTTGTTGAGCCATATCTCATTTTCCGTACCGGTGCAGATCAAGCAACAGATGGCAGTTCTCACCAAGGAACCGTATTTTTTCCAAAAGACGCTTCTCTCATTTGGATGCCGGCTTCGTGGTTGCAATTACGTGGTGGAATATTGGATCAGAACTTTGTGCATAGCTTTTTAATGTTAGAAGATCAGGCTTTTCCTGGAGCACGATCAACTCTTTATTTCGGCAACGGAGATTTACGAGCTTCATTAATCGCCGAAGACGATATCCTCACTTATTCATCAAACACAAGTTCAACTAACCAACTTGAAGCAACTCCAACCTTTGCATCTGCTGCCCTTGAGACTCACTACAATCTAAATCGCCATGATCAAGTTAAATTATCTGCAGGTTACTGGCAGTACGATAATCTTCCTTCTTCGCTTGCAGCCCTTGCAATGTTAGGCGGAAATACGGTTGATCGCACCTCAGATACATTCTCTGTTTTCACTTATCAATATAAAGGTGTCGAAGCCCGCTCTCGCCTTGAATTAGCTTTTGGACCTGTTGATTTTAACTTATATAGTGAAGGTCTCTACAATACCGCAGCTCCACAAGGGCTTAATACGGCTTGGAATGGCGGCGGAGAAATCGTATTCAGAGGTTCTCAAAATAGAAAGTACGGCTTCAATGCTGAGTATTTTCACGTTGAGCCAGATTCTGCGGTTTCTGCTTATAACTCTGTTGAGTTCGATCGTACGAATCGCAATGGTATTATGCTAATGCCTTATTTCAAATGGGGCAAAAAAGAAAATAAGATTAGTATTCGTTTTGTAACGAGCACTCCTATCTATAATAATGCGCCACAAAGTGACGTTACACAATTTCGTATTCGTTGGGAGACAGCTTATGATGTCCTTTAAAATCATTGCTTCTCTTATTCTAACGCTCAGCTTGTTCAGCTGCTTTCCAAAGTCGAAAGATCGGCCAGACGAAACCAACGGCGGAAACGCGAACTTCGCAGTCTCTGCAGTGAGTGGCTCCATTGGCGGATCTAAAAATGTCGGCGACTTTCCATTGCCAGGTGAGAAGACTTATAATTTTAAAGCGTGTCTAATTGATTTTAGCCGACGTACAAATATTCCAAACGCGAAATTCTTAATTAAAGAAATCGATCAAACCTACTCGACAGATGCGCAAGGCTGTTTGAACTGGCCAGAAACAATTAAATTTAATTATCTCGCTGATTCAGTTTGGCTCAAGATGACTCGCACACTTGTAGCAAAAGGCTTACAACGTGGCAGCCGCCCAATTGATTTTGCTATCAATCCATGGTCACACGGCGAGAGCTTACCTGACGTGATGGATCTTGCTAAGCAAAGTACACCTTATCTATTAGAGAAAGATGAAGAGATTTCTCAACGACTTCAAGGCAAAGATACTGGCGACCAATTGAAAACTCGTAAAATTTGGGTTGAAAGCGGAGACCTCAACGTCACGAACGGCAAATTGATCGGCCAAACTTATACTTGGCATGATCAGATCTTTTTAAAACCACAAATTTTATTTGCAAAAACAGATTCAACTCCTGTTTTGGTTCCAATTGTTCATGGAAGTTTCAAAGTTGAAATCAGTTTAATTTCTGAAGACGTCAAGAATCAAAAAACTCAACGTATCGTTTTGGCCCAGCAAATTGTTCAGAAAGCCGATATTACGAATAACACTTTGATGATCGATGTCGACTTTGCTTTGAAATCGGGTCCAACAAGTGGTCAGGCAATCTTAGGTGTTAAACTGATTCCAATTGGCGTGCCAGAAGGTTTGCGTCCATTTGAAGGCATTTTTCCACTCGGCAATTGGAATGCATTCACACAATCCGCTCCACTTAAAATTAGCGAGAATGTGTCAAATCAAAATGCTAAAGGGCAGTTTTCGATTCAAAGTTTTGTTGGTGGAGAGTCCGGCGGCAAAGCAGCGATCGGTGCAAATGGACAAAATATTGATCACATGGAAGGTGCCGGCGTTTTTGCGGAACATCTGCATATCGATGATTTTAAAATTGTCAGCGAGTCAGGTACTAAAAAAACATTGAGTTACCGTGTTCGCACTTGTCTTGCAAGCACCGTTGGCAACGTCGGGTTAACTCGCCGTGAATTTCAAGTTCAAATGATAGGGCCAAACGGAGAAGCGATAGCTTCAAGCAAAGTTCTATCAGATCACGAATCTTGCCTCTACTGGGAAGGTCGTACTCAAGAGTTTGATCGCAATGAATGCCATCATTATATTCCGATAGCCATTAAGATTAAAAATGCCGATCTCGGCATGGATCAATCCGAAAAAATTCTGATCAATCCTTGGATGGAAAAAGGCGCTGACTCACGAGAAGCACAAGATGCCGGCCAGTACCCTCTTGCCTGCGATGCTTCGAATCCGCATATCGTCGCAGACAATATGATTTTCTTAAAAACGGTTATGCTCCAGAGAGTTTCGTATCGACCGCAAGTTTTAGATAAGAGTCTTCAGCTCACTCAACATGCAGTTTATACTTTTACAATGAGTGACTCTGGAATTATTGATTACAGCAACGAGAGCTCAGGCCTTGTCACAACTCCAAAACCTTTTCCTGCCGGCAAATATCTGATGCGTTGGGTGCTCGTTCGAGACGCTGAGCCTCGTCCCGACAACGGATATGTCACTCACGCGGATGTTATTGTCGATGCAGATGGCGGAACTCTTCACGGAGATTTAGATTTAACGATCGTCGATTTACAATCAACAATGGTTCGAAAAATGTTGATCGCACAATTGTTTCCAATTGATATGGAGAAATATAAATCCAAAAATTGGAAGAACAACGATCCAGATATTGAATCCATCATTGATCGTAAAACGAAACTTGTCTCTCCTACTTATTACGCGAACACAATCACCCTAGGAATGACAGGCACTCCCATTTATTTGAAGCGCGGAATTGATGAGATTCCGGCTTTAGGTCGAATCCTCACGCAAGGATTTAAGACAGATATCGGCTCAGGTACTCTTATTCATGACATCGTAGCAAAGGGCGAAGCCGCTCAAGAAGCGATGGTTAAGAAAAACTTGTTTGATGAGAATGATAAGCAGGCTTGGGCGACCTGGAGCAAGGATCAAAATTTAGATAGCTATTGGCTGAATGATGCCGGCGCCGCACAAGCGGCGAAGCAAGATCTCGAGCTAGAGGGAGAGCCAACGCTTGCTCTTCAAGAATTGCTCAATGGTAAAAAAATCGACGCCAAGTGGGGCAAGCAGTTCTGTAAAGTACTGACACACAAAACGTGGAAGAGCGTCATTAATATTCCAACGGCACTTAAGTATACGGCTTGTCTTGGAACCTCGGATTGTTTCGAAGAACTTTGCCAAAATATCATTGCGAAGAATCCAAGTGCCTTTATTAAAAGATCGACTGTTTACCGGATCCTTCATACGGCGGGTCCCGGCATTGCAAATAATGCTAAGTTAGCGGTTTCAAGCCTAAGTGTATCAAGTGGTTTTGGCTTTACGGCCGGACATACTGAAATTGACGGGACACAAAGCAGTTTGGGTTTTCAAATTCAGGGTGGAGTTTCGACACCTACAAAAATTCTTTCTGCAGGTTTGGGCGCGAGTTACGGCGCTGGTGCCGTTCACATGACGACGGATGATAAAAACCGACATAGTACTACTGATCTTGGTACCTCGGTCTCTCTTGGGGTGACAAGATGGCAGTTTGATATTCCTGTCGATAGTTATCAAAAATGTATTATGCTCAGAACAAATCCATCTATCTTTTTATTTGATAAGGATCATTCAAGCTCAAGTATATTCTCGTTCTTCAAAGACAAATATGTATTTTATTTGAATCAATTCATTGATAAATCCAATTTATATAAACTGCAAAATTCAGAAAATCCACTCACTCACGGATGGATGATTTGTTCAGACAAGATTTCAAATGATCTCATCCATTTGCCTGAGACTTACTATATGGTTTCTCAAAACAACGGAGACACAGAGACATTTGACTCCATTGACGATAAGAATCGTCAATTCTTTTTACCTATTCGTGGTGTATCTGATATGGGACGCTTTAAGGCTATCATTGGTGGATCGCGCGATTATCCTGAAACTGGAGAACTCACTGACGAGGCAAGATCTGATCTTGCAGCTCAACTTTCTCCACTCATCAGACGTATTGACTCAGGACCTTCTATGATTTTATTTGATCCCAATTACGAACCGCCTGCGGATTCTAAAAAAGAATCTGAAAGTAAATAAAATCTTACCTCGAAAAAACTTGTGATTCTTCATATATCTCATTAGCCTTAATCTAACGAATTTAAGACTACGGGGGAATTATGAAATTTTTATGGGTATTACTTTTGATCGTGGCGCCGCTCGTCTCTTACGCAGATGACGGCGATGTTGAAATGACGGTCGCGCCGACATCAAGTTATCTACTTCCGGGTTCGGCGTCAAACTGCCTTGATTTTTCGACTTATAAAGGGACTCTTGCAAAAGCGACAGATAAATTACCTGTTTTGGCGACAAGCGTACCTTCACTTCGCGTTTCATTTCCAGCTTTCAGCCTTGCCTGGAATGGAAAACTTGATCTTTCTGTAACAATCATGCGCATTACAATTCAATCGGATCAACTCGTTGGTGGCATTTATACTTACGATCTTTACGGTGAAGAACTTGAAGCACTCATTGGAGGATCTTTGGCTGCGAATCCCCTTAAGGCAGGCAAGATGACAAGTAATGATCCTGCTCGCGACTGCGATCCCGCAACAGGTAAAAATGTTCTTACGGGCGAAGCTTGTAAGGCACAAGCCGAAACATTTAGCCCTAATTATGCAGCTTGTGGTCTCGATGTAGGCGGAGTGAGTCTTATGGACGGAGCTAAAGCATTCAAGGCTCCAATGACAATTGAGCTTTTTGGTTTCACAACGGACAATGCTGGAAGCTTTAATCCATCTTACTCTGCAGTTTCAACAAGTGTTGAATATACTGGAGCTCAATAAGTCTATTCAAAAACTGACTTTGCTAATTCAATCGAGTGGTTTCGTACATCGCGAGGCCACTCCTCTGTTTGAGCCAAGAATTTTTTCTCATCTTTTTTATAAAGTGCTCGTAGCGCCTCTTCATAGCCCTTCAAATCACCGGCCATTACAGACATAAATTTATATACTCTTTCTTGCGCTTGTTTCACCGTAAAAGTTCCGACTTCTTTCTTTTTTGCCTCATCCACAAGTTTGCGTAAAGTTGAAGATGCTCCGCCCGATTGGGTCGCAAGCCATTCCCAATGTCTTGGCAGTAAAGAAATTTCTCTCGAAATAACTCCAAGCTTAGGTCTTCCTGGACCAAAGTTCCCAATGGGCCCCTCCTCAGAAGTGAAGATTTCAAGCCTTTTGAGAACGTCCTTTTCAGTTCCTTGAAAATTGAAGTCCATAGACTTACCAGTCGAATCACTAAAAACTAAAATCGAACTATTTTCAATTTTTCCGATTCGTCGTTTTATTTTTACAACGATGTCCTCAAGGGCTCCTCGAAAAATGAGTTTATTTTCTTCAAATGCAGTATAGGTGTTAATGGCATTCATCTCTCGCCTCCCTTGACAATATTACCCGGGTATTATTAAAATGTCAATACTACCCGGGTAATATTATTGGTATGAGCTAAGGCCTTTGATTTTAAAGAAACTAGGCCCCCATCACTAGACCTTCTGCTAGAGAAATAATACCATTTTTAACTATCCCTTTTCTCATGCTTTATTCGTTTGTTCATGTGCTGAAATCCTATAGAATTAGAGGCAATGTCTGAAGTGTTAAGTTTTCAAATTTTAGCTCTTGGCCTCGGCAAAAAGGTCGAAGAATTCATCGAATCTTGTTTTTCAAGCGGTGGAACTCTCGTCAAAATATCTCAAGCCTCGCAATTTGAAACTCAATATGAATCTTGGCAAGACGGTGAATTCGCCGGAATTTTTTGTAGTAACAATATTCCACAACTTTCAGGCAACGAACTAGGACAAGTTCTACAGAATCAATGCCCTAAAACTAATAAATACTACATCACTTTCGACATTGCGACCTATGAGCCCTCTGTCTTGCTTAAAAATGGTTTTACGAATGTCTTTTGCCTACCCCAAGATAAAGAACTTTTGATTCGAACAATTAAAGAAGAAATCATAACAAATATCTCGGGGCAAAAATCTTTGCGACCAATTAAAATCTTGGATCTTGGCGCAAATGAAAAACTCGATTTTGGTACTTACGTTTTTTTACCGCTGAATAATCGCTTTATTCCATTCTCAAAAACCAATCAACCGATTGACGAAGATCGATTAGAGAAGTTGAACAAACATCAAGTTGGCAGTCTCTTTATCGAGAAGAACGACCTGAATAAATTCTACAGCTATTCGGCGAATCGCTTAAGAGACGCAACCAAATCAGGAATGGGCGCAACCGAACGCCAGGCGAAACTTGAAACTCAGGTGCGAGGATTGTTTAACTCAATTTTTGACCAATCGATCAAAACCGACTTTGCTGGCGGCAAAGAAATGGTTGAAAACTGTCAGAATATTATTTCAAATTATATCACCAAAGGTACTTCGAACAACTGGCACCATCAACTTGCTGCATCTATTGGAGATCTCTCTGATCCATATAATCACGCATCTCGTGTGTCGACCTTGGCCTCGCTATTTGCTATGATCATGGAGCATCCACGGCCTGAGGATCTTGCTATGGCTGGAATGTTTCATGACCTTGGCATGATCGATATTCCAGATGAAATATTAAGCAAGCCGGAAAGTGAATGGAGTCAAAAGGAAAGAGATATCTATCAAGGTCATCCTGAGAGAACGATGTTCTATCTCAAGCAAAAACGTTTAAGCCTACAGCCTGAAGTTGAAAAGGCAATCTTGCAACATCACGAGAAAATATCTGGCAAAGGTTATCCGAAAGGTCTCTCGGATCGCATTACTCTCGAGGCACAAATACTTTCTTACGCAGATCAATTTGATTATTTAACTCGAGTTGAGCCTGGCAAAAAAACTCTAACCCCTAAAGAAGCGCATGATTTTATTGTCAGCACTCAGAGTATCGGCGCTGAAGTTCTCACAAAAATTGGAAAGCTCTTGGACAGATAGAAAATCTAAGCGGCGCGCTTCGATGTTTTAGCCTGAGCTTCTTCAAGCTTAACTCTTAAAATTTCGGCGGTGAACGGCTTGATAATGTAGTTATCAACGCCGGCTCTGAGAGCTTCAGCAACTTGAGTTCCCTCAGATTCTGCAGTGATTAAAACAAAAGGTAAGAACTTAAATCGTCCATCACCGCGAACGCGCTTTAGTAAATCAAGTCCGGTACAATTTGGCATACTCCAGTCAGACACAACGAGCCCAATGTTATTGTCAGTGCTATTGAGAATCTCCCAAGCTTTGACTCCATCAGCGGCGTCGACTAAGTTTGTGAATCCGATATCTCGGCAGGCTTTCATCATAATCTTTCGCATCGTCAACATATCATCGACGACTAAGACTTGTGTTGAAAGATCATACATACGAGCTCCTTTGAATAACTAAGTATGTTCGACGACCACGACCAAATGAAACAATCCCGCAGAACATTCAAACGGAATTAAAATGACCGGCGCATGTCTGCTATATTTTAATCTGAGTCTCTCGCCCACAACAATGGTTGGTATCGCACGCTCAAGAGAATATCCTTTTTGATCATTTAATATTGTCTTGGCTTGTCCAAAAATAATATTCAATAATTCTCCAGCGGCATCTTCAATTTCGGGACTAATTTCAGAGTGTTTTTCGCCAACCATATTTTCGTAGATTTTCAAAAACACTTCGCGCTTAAAGCAAAGTGAAATCGAACCTGAGACCGAAGGATTACTCAAACTAATAACGCCCGCGACTTCCATTCGAATTTCTTCGTCCGGCGGCTTAATATAAGGAGTTCCAGAAACAAGGTCAGTCGAAGCCTGAGTTAAAAATGCGACTTTAGCTGCTTTAATAAATGGATTAATAAATTCGGCATCAATGCCGGATTTTAAAGTGTTGCCCATGAATATTAATCGGATTTATCCCCATGAAACTCAATTTAATCTCAAACTGAAACACACGGAGTTCAGAGCCAGGCAAACCGGCAAACTGATAACCGCGACAGAGACAGGCAGACTGCCAGCGGGGGCGGCGGCCCGAAAACTGCCCTTGTGAAAATATTTCTATCCCAAGCCGGGAAATGTCAGTGTAACCCCACAATTTTTGCCCCAAATCTCATTGGCTCTTTATAACTTTGGCCTTTTTCTTGAAGTATGCAGTTTCAGCTATAAAGAGGTGGATGATGTCGCAAAAGAACAAGCTCAGATTTTTGGTCTGTTTTCTATTTTCAATACTCGCTCACTCCAGTGTGCTAGTAGCATCTTTGTTTATGACGTCAGGGCAGATTTCTGAGGATCAACAAGGTGCCACCCTTAAGGCTGCGGCACAAGCTGCAGGAGCAGCACCACAGACAGTTCACACTGTTGAGCTAGTTGATTTGAGCCAATCAAAAATGGCGATTCCTGATTCAGTTCAAGTAGCGGAGATGGCTCGCACTCTTCCTCAAAAGACGATTTCTCAAAATGAGATTTTGATGGCAAAAGATGATGATCCAACTGCTGTTGAAATCAAAAAGCCTACTCCTTCAAAAAAGAAAGTAGAAGTAGCGCCGGTTGCTCCACAACCTGAACAAAAAGTCGTAAAGGCAAAGCCTGCTCCTAAAAAAGAAACTCCTAAAAAAATTGCGAAAATCTCTAAGCCAAAAGCTCCCAAAAAAGTAGTGGCTAAAGCTGAACTCACAAAGGAAAAAGCAGAGCCAAAAGAAAGAGAAGACGATACTCTCGTCGCGCAAAACGAAGAGTTTAAACCAGTAAAAGAACATGTCGATGCACAGGCAAGTGAAGAGCCACAACCAAAGCCAGCAACGGAGCCAGAGGTCGTTGCGACCGAAGCGCCTGCTGAAACTGTTGTAGAAGAAGCGGCGCCTACTCAAGAAGAGATTGCCCCAGCTAAGTCGACTTCAAAAGCTGTTCAAGATTTAAAGCCTTCTCGCGTGGTTCAACAACAAGAAGGTTCAGGCGAAGGCGATGGCCCCGCGGCCTCTTCGGCCTCTGCAAAGGGCTCAATGGGATCACCAGTAGGTGAAACTCCCGGCGGAACACTCAGCGGTATTCGCGATGGCGACAGCCTTGCCGAGCTCAATGGAAACTTACGCCCACTTTACCCCGTCGAAGATCGACGTGCACGGCGTGAGGGTGTGAGCGTATTTATCGCTCGTGTGACTCCAGATGGAAGAGTACAAGATATTCGACTTGAAAGTTCTGGAACCCCTTCAATGAATTCAGCGGCCATGAAGGCTTTCGCAAATTATCACTACAAAGCGGGACAAGAAGGTTGGGTTCGAAAGAAATTCGTATTCAAACTTACTGGAGAATCAGAAGAACCCGCAAGACTTCGCCGATCGAATTCAGCAGTCAGATAAAACGAGAGATAGAAATAAAAATGGCCACTCAAAGGCGGCCATTTTAACTAAAAAATCAATTAAGAATTAAGACTATTTATCGCCGAAAAGCGCTTTGCGCGACTTAGTTGTACCTTTGGTACGAAGTGAGGCTTTACGCTTTTTACCTGCAGCGCCTGCTTTACGAGTACGGATAGTTTCTGTGCGTTTTGTTTTTGAAGCCATTTGAGAACCTCTTTTCTAAGAGAAGTTGATTATCAAAAGTGCAACCACAAGTCAACGAATTGCCTGTAACCTGAGCCGACAATCACATCTTTTTGAAAACTATAATCAAAACTCAATCGAGGGCCCCTATAACCGAGTCCAAAGCTGAAAAGCTTCTCTTCAAAGCCCACTTCTCGCCATTCCCAACCCGTTCGAACCGCGAAATCAGGGCGAAAATAGGTCTCAATTCCTAATTGCGTATTGAGCCGATGACCCTCGTTAAACTTATCAGGTCTCTCAATATCCATGCAGAAGACAAAGCTCGATTGAAACCGAACGGCCGCAGCCAACGCCAAAGTCGGAATCGTTTGATAGGCTTGTGGAACCGAGTCATCGCCGCCTAAAATATCATAGGCGACAAAAGCGAGTGTTAGCTCTCTGAAAGGCGCAACGAGAGTTCCAAGATTCACATTGTTTTGAGCATAATATCGACTGCTATTGTCTTGATACATCTCGCGATGTGCAGAAATTCCGATACCTAAAACATCTGAAACTGCATAGCCTATTCCCAATTGAAAATCCTGGAGATCAACGCCAAAACCATTCGGCGCCGCTACTCTCTTTTGAACATACGAAAATTCACCAGGAAAAGACTCGCCCGGTGTTCCATCCGCAAGCATGGCACTGAACTCGTTTGTCGAGCCATCCATCGGATGATTGCCCCAGTCTGTCGATGCAGAAGCATAGTAGCTTCGAAGTTGAACCAGGCTCGCCGGATTCAAAAAGGCAGATTCGCTGGGGCTATAGGCCGCGCGACCAGATCCACCCATCGCAGTTGAAATCGGGCCCGTATAAAATTGTGCCTTGGCATTTATTTGAAAGATCAGAATGGCGCAAAAGAGGATAAGATGTTTTTTTGGCATAGAGCAAAGCTATGCCAACAAGTTTCATCGGTCAAAGAAATCATCTATAACAAATGCTACCGAATTCAACAAAAAGATTATTGTTCTGTCCCGGCGGATATGCTGGTTTCGAAATATCGTAGGTGAGAAAATCATTTGGGTAAATGTTTCCACCAACAACTGTCGGTTGCGTATTTGCTGGAATACCCACAGTTGAGGCATAACAGCCAGCGCCAGCTTTCTTTGGAATCAGACAACGGGCAGCCATGTCGACATACCAATCTTCAACCCGAAAGCTATTGCGCACGATTGCCAGCTTTGCGTCAGAAGGATTATCGACGCCTATTGTACAACCTGCCAAGCTCACATCCGAAGTTAAGTTCGAACGCAAAATACGAAATTGCATTGCAGGATCACAAGTCCAGGTGCTCGTAACCGATGGCAGTCCCCGTGTTTCTAAATTGAGTTCCGTGACGCTCGCTAAAGTGCTGATCGGATATCCGCCACTTGAACCAACTGGTTGTCTAAACTGAACTTGATAGCCACGTCCAAAAGCAGATGTTCCAGAAGGAGTTGAGCTGAGTCCATAATCAACAGGAGCCCTGGCTTGGTAACTTCCCGACTGTCCCTGATAGGTAATTGCAAGGAGCCCAGTTCCGCCGTTAATAGATTGTTGAAGCCCAGTTACGGCCGCCCAAGATTGATTGAGAGAGATAGATGCTTCAAAGCGCGCTCCCTCAGGAGCCTCGGTACGTTCATACTTAACTCCATCACCTTGATTGGCCGTGAGCGCTGCAACTGCGAAATTCTGATCGTCCATCAAAGTAAAAAATGTCGAGTAATCTTGGCCATCTGTTCCCGATGAAGCAGCAGATGAAAGATACGGAATTTGAAAATTTGCGAATTGTCGAATAGCGAGTTGTGGGCGCGCACCAACTACGGCTGCGACTTGACTCAAAAGTGCCGACTGATCGCTTACGTTTGCTCCTGAAACGTGTTTGTCCTTGAGGAATGCAGATGTCACTTCAACGCCGGAGCCTGTTCTGTAAGAGCCAGCGCGAAAGCTAAAATAAGCACTCTTATCGTAAGCACCCGCAGACATTTGATTACATGACATATAGGCAATTTGATCTATTTGGGAATCGTAAGGAAAATCCATTTTCGCGCCAACTGAGGCAAGCGAATCCGTACTTTTTTCTGCTGGCATCGAACAGTTTTGGTAAGCTAATCCAGAAAAAAGAAGCGCAACAAGTGCCGCAACTGCGATCTTCTTTTCTTCGCCGAACTCTTTCCAAAACCCGTTTAGCTTTTCAAATTGTGACATCAGATTTTCACTCCATGCTTTAAAACGAGAAAGCGTCTTATTATGACTTAACCGCGCGCGTGCTTGTGTTATGATAGTTCCTATCGGCTCATTTTGGACTTTTCTGGATTTTTATAGCCCAAAAAATTAAATTTTTTTGACTCGTTTTGAGACGCCCTGTGAGGCGAGTGCGGCCCTCCACTTTTTGGGTCCAAAAAGATCAGTTTTGAGGGTTTGGACTTGTCTTGGCGGCCCCCGCGTGGTCCATTTTGAGACATGAGTTCACGCGTACGTAAAGCTATCATCCCAGCCGCAGGTTTAGGCACCCGTTTCTTGCCCGCAACTAAGAGTATTCCGAAAGAGATGCTCCCAATTGTGGATCGCCCCATCATTCTTTACATTGTTGAAGAAGCCGTGCGCGCCGGGATCGAAGATATTGTCATTATCCAAGGTCGACACAAAACCGCGATCGAAGATTTTTTCGACGTATCTTACGAACTTCAAGACAAGCTCACAAAAGATGGCAAATCTGAATGGGTGGACGATCTTCTTAAAATTCAATCGATGGCAAATGTGATGAGCATCCGACAGAAGCAAGCTCTTGGCTTAGGCCACGCCGTTTACTGCGGAAAACCAATTGTCGGAAACGAAGCTTTTGCCGTTTTGCTTGGTGACGAGATCATGCTCGCTTCAAAAGAGCAAAAAACAGTGACCGAAATTTTGGTCAATGGCTATGAAAAAAGTGGACTTTCAAGTGTCGCGATCATGAATGTGAAAGAGTCCGAAGTTTCAAAATACGGAATCGCTGAAACTACAAAATCTTCAGATGGAGGCTACAAGATCACAAAAGTGATTGAGAAGCCAGGACCTGGGCAAACCACAAGTCGATGGGCACTTCCAGGCAGATATGTATTCAGTGCAGAAATTTTCGAATATTTGAAAGATACGAAGCCCGGAAAAAATGGCGAAATTCAACTCACTGATGCGATGATGACCCTCATTCAGAAAAAAGGCCTCTTAGGTTTTGAATTCGATTCTAAACGTTACGATGCCGGAGATAAATTTGGTTACCTCCAAGCCAATATCGAAATTGGTCTTGATCATCCTCAGCTAAAAGAACAAATGAAAGCTTACCTTCGAGAACTCGCTAAGAAAATTTAAGGAAATAAATAATGACGAAAATATTTTGTTTTATTTCAGCTCTTCTCATTAGTATTTCAGCTTCCGCTGCAATTCCAACGGCCAGTACAATTCTTGGACGATATACACATAACAACGGCAAATCATCTTACATCATCGAACAGGAAGTTCAGTTTCAAACTGATTCTGAACAATATGTCTTACGCGAAAAATGGTTGGTTGAAAGTGCGACCTCGATGTACCTCATTGTTGGTAGCGATCAGACCGGTGCCGGTGCTGCACACATGGAAGTTCTTTATCACGATGGCCGCCGCGTTTATTTTGACAATCAAGGGACCGTTAAATCTGCTGGCTTAAGTTCTGAGTTTGTTGAGCCCTTCATGTTTTTTCGCTCAGCCCGTGGACTTCTTGATGCGCTTCAGGCTGCGAAGGTCATGCCTTCGTCATTTGGTCTCGAGAAACAGCATATTGGTAAACTCGAATCCTACAAGCCTCAGCCTGAAAATTTGGTTCAGCTTTCGCGTACAGGTGGCGTGATCACTTATCAATTCGGTGAGTTAACTCCTCCGAATGTTGAAAAGTTAAATCCTGGATTTTGGGTTGAGCAAGATGCTTTTAACTTTAGAAGACTGCGATTTCCATCTCAGGCTGAAGTGGTTGCTGACAAACACGCTCAATTTGCTGGAGGTCTTCATCTTCCTCGCGAGCGCACTATTACATGGGACAACCATTCTGCGCTCATTCGCGTTTTGTCTGTCAAAATTTTACCAAAATCGCAACGCGCCTGGTTCTCAACAAATTATTTAACAGGACACGCGGGACCGGCGCAGGCGCTGAAGCTTCCCGCTTCGCAACAGGTGACTGATTTTTATTCTCGCTTTAGATAAAGATCTGAGTTTCAAATGAGTGAGTCGCTAATAAGTCTTTATTGGAATGTCGTCGTCGATGCGCCTCTCCCGAAGCCATTGACTTACCTCATTCCTGAAGCCCTTCTCACTGATGAGCGCTTGATCCCTGGCCAGTCTGTTCTTGTTCCACTTGGCAAAAGACAAGTGAATGGTATTTTACTTTCTCCGACAGCTCCACCAGAGCCTGGTGAATTTAAAATAAAAGAAATCTCGGGCTTTCATGAAGCCAGGCCGCGACTGCAGACTCACCAGATGGAGTGGCTCACCTGGCTTTCGACTTATTATTTTTATCCGATTGGCCAGGTTTTCGAACTCAGTTTTGCTCCTCTTGAAAAACAAACGAAAGAACGAAAATCAAATCGTACACCCGTCATTAAATCTACAACTTCAGTAAAGGCACCTGAACACACGGGAGAACAAAAGAAGGTCATTGCCGCGATCGCAAACCATTCAAGCTTTTCGACTCACTTGGTTTTTGGTGTCACGGGTTCCGGTAAAACCGAAATCTATATTTCGCTTCTCGAAAAAATTATTTCCCAAGGAAAACAAGCAATCGTTTTAGTTCCCGAAATTTCACTTACACCACAGTTGATTGATCGCTTCTCCGCAAGACTTGGTGATCATATCGCCGCGATTCATTCGCATCTCACTCCTCGAGAGAAAACCAATCAATGGTGGCAAATGGAGTCCGGACAAAAACAAATATTGATTGGTGCGCGCTCCGCACTTTTTTGTCCTCTTAAAAATTTAGGAATGATCGTCGTTGACGAAGAACACGAAGGTAGTTTTAAACAAGACGAAAAGTTGCGCTATCACGCACGAGACGCAGCCGTCATGCTTGGCAAATTCTCAAATTGCCCGGTCGTTCTCGGCTCTGCCACACCAAGCCTTGAAACTTGGAACAATGTTTTGAATAAACGCTACTTACTTCATGAGCTCAAAGAACGAGTTGAAAATCGCGCAATGCCTGTGGTCGAGATCATTGATCTCAAATTAGAACGAGACCAAGAAAAGCAAGCCGGTCTTAAAACCGAACGACCATTTTGGATGAGCGCTCGCATGCAAGTGGTTTTAAACGAAACCTTTGATAAGAAAAAGCAGTCAGCAATTTTTTTAAATCGCCGAGGCGTCGCCCA
>JAYUEB010000178.1:0-2189 GCA_043739525.1 Bdellovibrionales bacterium | reverse complement strand
AGCCCCAGTCTCCGCCATGCACTCCATATTTTTTATAGCCAAGCTTTTCTGCCATCAATTTATGAAATAAATCTTTTATGTCGAAGAGAGCGCCGGGCTTCGTTGGCTTATACGAAAATCCATAGCCCGGTAGACTCGGAATCACAACGTCAAAGACTTGATCTGATTTTCCACCGAACTCGCTGGGATGAGTGAGCCTACGAATCACTTTGTGAAATCGAAAAAAAGAGTCTGGAAAGCCATGAATTAAAAGAAGCGGAGTTGCATTTTCAGTTTCGCCTTTTTCATGGATAAAATGAATATGATGTTCGTCCACCTTTGTTTGAAAGTGAGAAAACTGATTCAGAAGTTGCTCTTGTTTGCGCCAGTCATACTCGCTCTTCCAATAACCTAAGATTTTGTGTAGAGCTTCATGTTCTTCATTAAAATGGGGCAAAAATATTGGTCTCGTCTTATCGAGGCGATCGCGAAGAGAATCAATCTCAGCTTGCGGCACTGATATGACACAGCGATGAATGTCGGCGGAACTTTTACCCCTTGTTTTGTCATCAAGGCGACTGAGATTGATCATATTGCTTTTCCCCCGTGATCCTATTCAATTTTGCAAAACATATGCCTAAAGGTTTTTGGATAACAGGGTATTGCAATTTTATTAATTCGTGATCAAACAGCTCAGATCTTCACGACCGCCGCTTTGATCGCAATGTGAAAGCATCGGAATCGTAAAGTGATTATTTGGCAAATAGCTTAAGAAATTTTTTGGAATCATCAAAATAAATTGGCATTCTTCGACTGCTGTTCCGAAAGGATTTTTTTTATCACCTTTAAGATTTAAAATAAATTGGTTTGATTCTGTAAATTTACGTGGATTGTAATCAGGAGAAGCTTTGCTCACAGCTTGTTTTGCCGTACCGACGTCGTTTGAGGTTCCGCCGTCTGAACCTGTTGCAACTACAACGATACTGTGAAGTTCAGTTGCCGACACAATTTGTGCTTTGAGCGTAATGTCTGATTGCGAAGGCGTATTGTCGCGTCCACGATTTACACATTGAAGGTTTGAAGCCTTTGCCAAAGTCGTTGTTGCCAGAATTGCTAGGAGAAGAAGACTTGATTTCATTGGTTTGATCCTTTGTGAATGGTTTTGGCGAACACTATCACGTCTGAAACGCATTTGTGTAGAGGGTGGGACTGAGTGCGTAGAAAGTACATTTCTCCTATGGGAATGTGTCGATATGAGCTTTGTGCATACTTAGTTTTTCAATTGGCATATCTGTTATTTAGGCGAGGCAGGGAGCGTGGCAAGATTCCTCACAAAAAATTTCGTAGTGTGAATATGACTTGTTTTTTTGTGGCGATAGATTTGCATCCTTAGGGATAGAACTCTTGAGTCTTTAACAAAGGAGTGTTTATGCAGATGTCCCAAGAACAACAAAGTCAGAAGGCAAAACATAAAAATTCGACTCCCGAATCCAAATTACTCGAGATCAAACGCGAATTTCATGTTTCTATCGGCAAACTTTTTGAGGCATTTGCAAGCTCTGATGCCTTAAAAATTTGGTGGTGGCCGAGGGGTCTTTATTCTGATCATATCGAATTTGATTTTCGTGAGGGCGGTAAATATTTTATCAACATGAAGGGCTTTCACGGCGGCAGCGGGGGAATGACAGGTGAGTTCGAAGAGATTGTTCACAACAAACGTATTGTGATGACCGATCAATTCGCAAATGAAAAGGGCCAACCAATTTCCGCTAAAGAAGCAGACGCCACCGGCGTATGGCCAGAATTCGTTTACATCACTTTTGATTTTGAGTCAGTGGGCGAGAACTCAAGTCGTCTGACGCTTTCTCAAGAAGGCATTCCGAATGAAGGACAAAAAGATTGCATTCATGGCTGGTCCGAAATGTTTGATAAGCTTGAGTCCTACCTGAATGCAGCTAAAAACTAACTTCATTTGGACGAATTCTGGCATATCAATTGAATAGAAGACTCAACAAAGCGATTCGATTGAGTGAGCTCTATTCTAACTGAGTTTGAGAATGGAATTGGCTCAAAGCGCGTCACCACAGACAATAATTGTACTTTTAAGGCGAGGCCTCTCGGTATTTAGTGGTGGACTGGATTCGTGCCAAAGTCTGAGCTGAAATATAGAGGGGTTGTATCCATGAGCCTTGAGTTCAGAAATCCGCATC
>JAYUEB010000177.1:0-2190 GCA_043739525.1 Bdellovibrionales bacterium | reverse complement strand
GCGTTTTACGGAGCGAGTTTTGAGCCCGCAGTCGTTGATCGATCTCTCAAGAGGGATGCTGGTTCGGCGTCGATGTCTCCTTACGGAAGCTTTGATGCTATGCTCTCAACTTTACTCAATCAACTGAAGACGGGCCCATGGCTTTTAGGCGAAAAATTTACGGCGTTGGATGTACTGTATGGAAGCGCTCTTCGCTGGATGACTATGTTTGAGTTAATCCCCAATTCACCCGACGTAAAGGCTTATGTCGATCGGTTTAACGCACGCCCAAAGGTGACGCGTGCTCGAGAAATGGATGCTTAGAAGCATCTGATTGACAGGCCTTGAGCCTCTATGAGATCAGCTAAAGGAACATCAACAACAAAGGAGATTTATGAAAACACTTTTTTTAGCATTAACACTTGTCTTGTCGGTATCTGCAAATGCTAAGGTTTTGGCTGAGGTTTCTGTCGGTGGAGGCTTACGAGCTCCAAATAATTGCGGAACACACAAAATTACGGTTGATGACTCAGGTTTTGTGACGGGTTCATCTTGCAATGACGGCTACATCCAGCTCGCAAAACTTTCACATAAAGTTGTTTTGAAATTAACAGCTCAAATTAATTCAATTGAGATTTCGGCTCTTGAAAAGCCAAATCGCTTGGGTTGTATGGATGCGCCTTCAACATTTTACTCTGTTGCCCAGCATGGCGGAGCAATGAAGCCGATTGCAGCGAACGTCAATTGCATTGACCTCGAAATGAAAACAAATTCATACGAAGTGAGTGGCATTCGTGATTTGTTAAAGGGTTTGCTCGCTGTTTCTGATTTTTAGTATAAAAAAAGGACAGGATCCAATTGAAACATACGCCTACGAACTATAGCGACTATTTACGAATTGATGAGCTGCTCAGACAACAAAATTTGCGTTCTCAAGAGTTGGGAAAAACTGCTCACGACGAACTTTTGTTTATCACGGTTCATCAAACTTACGAGTTGTGGTTCAAGCAGATGTTGTGGGAGTTGGACTCGACCCTCAAAATCTTTTCTCAAGAAAAGATTGAAGAGCGTCAACTCAGCACAGTTGTTCATCGACTTGGTCGCATCAATGAGATTATGCGCCTCTTGATAGACCAAGTGACTGTTCTTGAAACAATGACCCCACTTGATTTTCTAGATTTTCGCGACATGCTTTATCCGGCGAGTGGATTTCAAAGTCTGCAATTTCGACTGATCGAAAATAAGTTAGGTCTTAAGTCAGAGGCAAGGCACACTTACAATTCGCAAGCCTATCATAGCTATGTTGCGAAGCCCGAAGCCGATCAAATGATCGCAGCCGAAAAAAGTCCGTCGCTTTTTGATTTAATTGATAAGTGGTTATCTCGAACTCCTTTTTTAGAAGATAAACATTTTAAATTTTGGGATCTTTATAAGGATGCCGTTGAAAAAATGTATGAAAGAGATCGCGAAATAGTTCGAAACAATCCTATGCTTACTGCTGAAGATCGTACTAAAAACGTCGGCAATATCGACGATGCGGCAAAACAATTTCACGCTTTATTCAATGAGGCCGAATTTCAAAAGTTGCGTGACGATGGACATTATCGCCTTTCATTTAGGGCAATGCATGCGGCACTCCTCGTAAGTCTTTATCGTGATGAGCCGGTTTTACATTTGCCTTATCAGGTTTTATTTCAGCTTGCTGATCTTGATGAGCGCATGACCATGTGGCGCTATCGCCATGCTTTAATGGCTCAGCGAATGCTGGGATCAAAAATTGGTACGGGTGGTTCAAGCGGCCACAAATATTTAAAGGCTGCTACCGAACGCCATCGTATTTTTGCCGATCTTTTTAATTTAACGACTTTCTTTATTCCTCGATCTGAACTTCCTGAGCTTCCAGATGCGCTCAAGAAACGTATGGGCTTTAATATCCCTTAAGATATCCACCATCAACTGCAATTGCTTGGCCCGTGATATACGCGGCCGATTGACCACTTAAAAAAGTTGCAAGCGCAGCGAACTCTTCAGGATCGCCAAAACGCCTTGCCGGAATATTCTGAGCAATTGTTTCTTCAGGCATCTTGAGTTCTAAAACTCGTGCTGTACGAGTATAACCTGGTAAGAGTGCGTTGACTGTAATTCCGAATGAAGCAACTTCATTACTTAAAGTCTTGGCCATTCCAAGGAGACCAGCGCGATAGGCATTTG